>CAJBHN010000190.1 GCA_903952805.1 uncultured Myxococcales bacterium
GCCGTGGCGAGGTCAATGTCCGCGGCGCAGGCGAGGGCGAAGGCGAGGGCGAAGGCGAAGGCGAAGCAGTCGTCGACACCCGCTTTCGCGACCTGCGCATCAACGAGGTCGCCGCGTCGGGCTCCCCCACCGACTGGGTCGAGCTGACCAACGTCGGCACCGTCGCCATCACCCTCGACGGCCTGTTGTTGACCGACGACGCCACCGTCCCCGACAAGGGCGCCATCGCCGCCGGCCTCGTCGTCGCGGCGGGTGGCTTCGTCGTCATCGACATCGACGACGTCGGCCTTGGCTTCAAGCTGGGCAGCGATGAAGCGCTGCTGCTGGTGGCTCCAGGCGGCACCGTCGTGGACAGCGTCGATTGGGACGAAGGCCAATCACCCGCCGACGGCAGCTTCGGCCGTTTTCCAAACGGCGTCGGTCCGTTCGAGACGATGCGCCCGGGCAGCCGTGGCGAGGTCAATGTCCGCGGCGCAGGCGAAGGTGAAGGCGAAGGCGAAGGCGAAGGCGAAGGCGAAGGCGAAGGCGCCGCCACCGACCTCCGCATCAACGAAGTGGCCGCCGCCGGCCAACCGCTGGATTGGGTCGAGCTCACCAATATCGGACGCGGAGCGGTTTCCCTCGACGGCCTCTTCCTCACCGACGACCTGCTCGTCCTCAACAAGGGGGCCATCGCCGCCGGCCTGACGCTTTCGCCCGGGGCCTTCCTCGTCATCGACGTCGACACCACCACGCTCGGTTTCAAGCTGGGCGGCGACGAAGAAGTCCACCTCACCAACGGCAGCGTGGTGCTGGATGGCGTCGACTGGGACGCCGACCAATCACCCGCCGGCGGCTCGTTCGCCCGTCGCAGCGACGGCACATTTCAGACCGCCGTCCAAGACACCCGGGGTGTGGCGAACGCGCCGTAGTCGGCGCTGGACGGCGCGGAGCATTGCGCTGTGGTGCCGGCCCGCCCGCGCATGCAGGGGCATGGTCGGGATTCACGGGCGACGCCGGCGTGCGGGCCAGCACCTGAAGCGACGCCGTGACGAGGTGTCGTCGACCGCTGATCGAGCAGCATCGGGATCGGCAAGGTGAACCATCACCGTCGATACAGGACGCGCGAGCACACGTGATCGACCAGCTGGACAGCGGCGTCCTCGGCGCATCGTTGGTCTCTTCTTCCGTGGCACAGGTGGGCCGACCGTTGGTACGCTGCTCGCCCAACGGGCGGTCGGTCCGGGGCAGGAGGCGCGCATGGTATTCGGAATTCGCAGTGGCGGCATCACCCCTCGCGCAGCGATGGCCGGCGGGGCCGAGAGTGCCCGGGTGGCGTCGACGGTGGCGTCGATGACGTCGCTGGCGCAGACCGGTGGCGCGTCGTCGGTGGTGTTCATCCCTGCGCCGGGGGTCAACGCCAGCGCCTGGTCGTTTCCGTACAAGAGCGGGCGCGCGAAAGAGATGAACATTCCGCAGCCGCCGTCGGGGCCGTTGCGCGGCACCATCGTCGTCAACGTCTCGGGGCATGCGAGTGCTGGCGTGGTGGACCGCGCGACGGCGTGGGCCGAGCAGCAGCTCGCGGCGCGGGGGCAGAAGCCGACCGACAACGCCCGCATGTTCATCGCGTTGCGCGCGGCGTGCGAGCAGGCGACTGGCGAGCTCATCGCCGACAAGGGGCGGCTCATCGCCGCCGCCACGATCGTCACGCCGGATGGCACCCGGCTCGACCTGCCGCGGGCCACCTTCGACAAGCTGTTGCGCGCGTCGCCGAAGAGCAGCGACGCCGAGGCCAAGACCCTCGCTCTCGACGGGGATCGGGCGCTGCGAAAATACTTCGCCGCCAGCAACACCTACCACGTCACCGCGCGACTGCCCGACGGACGCACGCTCGAGTGGAAGGATGTCCCGCGCAATCAACCCGACCGCATCGAATGGGCGACGCGGATTGCCGTCGAGATTCCGGCCCAGGTGCGCGGCGAGGTCACGCTCGAATGCTGGCCCACCGGGTCGATGAAGGCCGGCGGCTACGTCGAGCAGCGGCAGTACCGCATCCACCTCGGCGACGACCTCTTTGATGCCGACGACGCGGCGCTGGACGCCGACGCCTACCGCGCGCAGCACCGCCACGTCCGCTGGGATACGCCTTTCGAGGACGCCGACCGCGAGGAGCACGGCGTCGGCCCCGTCCCCCTGCCTCGCGTCGAGCAGTAGGGGCCCGCGAAGGTGCATGCTGAAATGGGCCGGCATCCGCGAGGGCAGATGGTGTGTGGCTCTCTGTCCAAACGGAACAGCTTGCCCATGGGGCGGTCAGCCGAACCGCTCCTCCGGTTCGTTGAGGATGGAGATGCAGCATGACGACGCTCGGACAAGCGATGGGACCGCCCGCATGGACCGGGGCAGCGTTGCGCTTCGCCTCTATCGCTCTCGTCGCGGCGGTGTGGATCAGCTCGACGATTTTCGGCGTCTACATCGTGGTGCACTATGGCGGGGCCGTTGCGGCGCACACGCTGGAGGACTGGAACGTCACGCTGCCGCGGCTCTATGAGGCGGAGACGCCGGGAGCTTCGAGCGGGATCGGGCTGCACTTCATGGCGGGCGCGCTGCTGCTCGTGCTGGGGCCGATCCAGTTGATCCAACCGCTGCGCTCGAAGGCGCCGACGCTGCATCGGTGGCTCGGGCGGCTCTACGCGTTGGGGGCGTTGCTCGCGGGCGTGGGCGGGCTGACGTTCATGGCGCTCAAGGGGACGGTGGGCGGGCTGCCGATGACGGTGGGCTTCACAGCGTACGGCGCCCTGATGGTGCTGGCGGCGCTGCAGACCGTGCGGCACGCGATGGCGCGCCGTCTCGACGTGCACCGGGCGTGGGCGATCCGGCTGTTCGCGCTGACGATCGGCTCCTGGCTCTATCGCATGGGCTATGGCTTCTGGTTCCTCTGTGCCGGAGATGCCGGGCACACCGATGAGTTCAGCGGCTGGTTTGATGGTGTCATGGACTTCGCGTTCTTCGTGCTGCCGATGATCGTCGCCGAGATGTTCCTTCGCGGTCGGCGCGGCGAGGCGAGCACGGGCGGACGCGCGCTGGCGATTGTCGCGGTGACAGGCGGCGCGGTCTTCATCGCGGTCGCGACAGTCTTCTTCACGATCTACGGCTGGGGCCCGGCGATCGCGGTGCGCTTCGGCGGGGCCGTAGCCTCCACATCGTTCTGACGACGTCGGCTGCTTCGATGCACGCAACGCGCTTCATCGGACCCGGGGCGAGGCCCCATCGATGGATGCGCACGAGGTCTGCGACGACGCTGGCGCGCGCGATCGACGTCGGCATCTTCGACTGGGTAATTTCTCCCCATATGAAGGTAGTCTGCGACGTGGCCCTGCTGACCCCCGACCGTCGTTCCCTCGCTCGGGCCCTGGCCCGGTTGCACACGGTAAACCCGTTCTCCGACGAGCGGCTCGCCATCGAGGCCGAGATTCTGGGACGGGCCTACGTGCGGCCCCGGCGCCCACGGGCCCGCGATCTCGACCTCATCGACGTCGTCGGCACCACCAACCAAAGCGCCCTCGAGCACGCTGCGGCCGAACTCGCGTCGTTCATGCGGGCCCGCCTCCAAGACGGCGCGCGCCCTGGCGACGAGGAGCGCGAGCTCTACAAGGAGGTCGTGTTCGTCACCCTCTTCGACCGCAGCGCCACGGCCCTCGACGAGGTGTCGGCGCGCACCAAGGCCACGAAGGTCGCGGCCTATGCCCACCATGTCGCCGCCTGGCGGCACTTCTTCGACGACGATGAGGTCGCCGCGGCGTTGTTGCCGGGGGAGACGCCAGCCCATCTCTTCGCCTTGTTCTTTCAGCTTCGTCGGGCGTTCCAGTCGATCTACCGGCACCTCGTGGGGGCGTCGGCGCCGATGACGGCGCTGCGGGCCTCGGTGTGGCGATCGATCTTCACGGTCGACCCCGCCCGCTACCGGCGCGCGCTCCTGGGTCGGATGCATGAGATCCCCACCCTCGTGTTGGGTGAGACCGGCACCGGCAAAGAACTCGTGGCCCGGGCCATCGCTGGCGCCGCCTACGTCGCCTTCGACGCCGACCGCGCCGTCTTCGTCGGCGACCACCACGCCTTTTTTCCGATCTCGCTCGCCGAGCTGCCAGAGACCCTCGTCGAGAGCGCACTCTTTGGTCACACCAGGGGCGCGTTCACGGGTGCGACCGAAGATCATCGCGGTGTGTTTGCCCTCTGCCCACCCGAGGGCACGGTGTTTCTCGACGAAGTGGGCGAGCTCCCTCCGAGCGTGCAGGTGAAGCTGCTCCGGGTGCTTGAGGCTCGCGAGGCGAGCCCACTGGGGTCCCTCACGCGCTTTCGCTTTCAAGGACGCGTCGTCGCCGCCACCCATAAGGACCTCGCCGTGGCCGCGCGGAACGGGCGCTTTCGGCTCGACCTCTTTCACCGCCTGGCCGGCGACGTGATTGTCACGCCGACGTTGCGCGCCCGCGTAGCCGACGACGCCGATGAGCTTCGTCGCCTCGCCCACCATATGTGCGCGGGGCTCGTGGGCACCGCTGAGGCGGCCTCGCTGCTTGTCGATGTGGAGCAGATCCTGCGGCGCCTGGGCGTTCACCATGCCTGGCCCGGCAATGTCCGCGAACTCTCCCAGCTCGTGCGGCGGGTGCTCGTGCAGGGCCCACACGCCGTCACCGACACCGCCACCACCGCCCCTGCTGCATGGCTGGATGGGGTGCGCGACGGCACCTTGCCGCTCGACGACGTGGTCACGGGCTACGTGCGCCTCGTCTTTGCACGGGAGGGATCGGTGTCGGCCGCGAGCCGGGCCCTCGGCGTCGACCGGCGGACGGTCCGGACGCGCCTGGCGCACGGTGGCGAAAATATCCTCACCGAGTGACTTTTTATGCTCACGTCGGTGAGCCGAGTAACAGGGGGGGCGCGGTGCGATGAGCCAATCGTGGCGACACCGTCGTGGCACGAGGCGTGGAGTGTGTGGGCAACACCCCAGGAGCCGTCATGAGCACCAACCGCCTCTCGTCTGACACCCCCGCCTACCGCTTTCAGTGCTGGGCCGCGTTCATCATCTCGCTCGGCTCGACGTCGATGGGCATTTGGTTCCTCCCGCTGGAAGCCTGGACCCGCGCGTTCCTCGGCCTTGGCATGTGGTTCACGGTGTCGGCCTGCATGAATCTGTCGAAGGCCGTGCGCGACGCCCACGAGGCCGACAAGCTCTCGTCGGTCGTCGAAGAGGCAAAGACCGAGCGCATCCTGCGCGAACATTCGCGCGACGCCGCATGAACATCGGTGTGACGACCATGCCCGTGCACGCCGGTGGGCGACGAGGTCGTCGATATAGACGGCACCACTCGCCAGCTTTGTTCAGCGTTGCCCGCGCATGCCGACCTCGACATCGGCGACGACAGGCTGAGACGACGTGTCCGAAAGCACCGACGACGCCACCTCGCCTTCCCCGAACACACGTCGCCGCGCCTCGTCGAGGGCGGAGTCGACGCCGGAGTCAGGGGCGGCGCCGGGCGCCAGCAATTCCTTCACCTGCGCGACCAGCAAGTTCACCTGCAACTCATAGGCGAGCTTCCGGCGTTGGCGTGACGTCTGCTGCAGCGCCGCGTCGAAGGCACGAATGAGGTGGACGGTATCGACGGCAAGGGCTTTGGTGCCCGCCGTCATCAACGTCGACGACGAGCCTGCTGAAGCCCCTGCTGCAGGGCCGCGTCGAGGGTGCTGGCGAAGCGCTGCTTGTCCCGCGGGCTGTAGGGCCTGGGACCACCGGTGACGACGCCGGTGTCTCTGACGTCGGCCATGAAGTCGCGCACGCTCAGGCGTTCGCCGATGTTGTCGTCGTCGAGGCGCTCGCCGCGGGGGTCGATGACGACGACGCGCATCGGCACCAGCCGTGCCGCCAGCGGGATGTCGGCGGTGACGGCGATGTCGAAGGCGCTCGCGTGGGCGACGATGTGGTCGTCGGCGACGTCGGCGCCGCCGCTGACCTGGACCATGCTGATGAGGGGGCTGTGGGCCGGCGTGAACATGGCCTTGTTGGCCACCAGCACCACGGCGATGCCGGTGCGACCCGAGGCCCGAAATACGACCTCCTTGACGTCCTTGGGGCAGGCGTCGGCGTCGAGCCAGATGCGCAGGGTCGGGGCGGGAGGCGGCGCAGGCGGTGCGGGCACGGGGACGTCGTCGTCGCTCATGGCCGCTCGTCGCAGGTCGTTGCCGGGCATTCAAGCCACGCGGTTTCGCTGGTCAACGCCGATGTGGGCATATACCCACATCCCATGACCCCAGCCCGCCCGACCCCGACGACCCCGACGACGCCGACAACCCCTACGACGCCGTTTTCTCCGCTGACGGTGACGGCGCCGTTTTCGGGTTTGAATCTGGCGGCGCCGCTGGTGCAGGCGGTGGAGGTGCTGGGGTTCACGTCGATGACGCCGGTGCAGGCCGAGTCGTTGCCGTCGATGTTGGCGGGCAAAGATGTCATCGCCCAGGCCCGCACGGGCAGCGGCAAGACGGCGGCGTTTGGGCTGGCGGCGTTGGCGCGGGTCGACGTCGACGTGGGACGGGTCCAGGTGTTGGTGTTGTGTCCGACGCGGGAGTTGGCCGACCAGGTCAGCGGCGAGCTGCGGCGGCTGGGGCGCTTCATCCCCAATCTGCGCGTGGTGACCTTGTGTGGCGGCGTGCCGGTGCGCACCCAGACCCCGTCGCTGCAGACCGCACCACAAGTCGTCGTCGGCACGCCGGGGCGCATTCAGGACCATCTGGCGCGGCGCACCATCGAGTTTGACGCGCTGCGGGTGTTGGTGCTCGACGAGGCCGACCGCATGCTCGACATGGGCTTCGTCGACGCCATCAGCGAAGTGGTGGCCCAGACGCCGTCGCAGCGGCAGACGCTGCTGTTTTCGGCGACGTTTCCCGACGAGATCCGCACGCTGAGCCGCACGCTGCAAAAGCGCCCGGTCGAAGTCACCACCATCGACGCCGACGTCGACCACACAGACATCGAACAGCAGTTCTTCCTCGTGGAGCCCAAGCACAAGCAGGACGCGGTGGCGGCGTTGTTGCTGCACCATCGTCCCACGTCGGCGCTGGTGTTTTGTCAGACCAGAAACGACGTCCGCGACGTCACCGCCGACCTCACCCAGCGGGGCTTTTCGGTGTTGGCGCTGCACGGCGAACTGGAGCAGCGGGAGCGTGACGAGGTGCTGGTGCGCTTCTCCAACCAAAGCTGTGCCGTGCTCGTCGCCACCGACGTCGCCGCCCGCGGCCTCGACATCAAGGGCCTGGGCGCCGTCGTGTCGTTCGAGCTGCCGACCGACCCCGACATCCACCGCCATCGCATCGGCCGCACCGGTCGCGCCGGCCAAACGGGCCTGGCCCTGTCGTTGGTGGCCCCCCGCGAGAAGGACCGGGCCCTGAGCATCCAGGAAAAGACCGGCACCGCGCCGCGTTGGACCACGCTGCCAGCGATGCCGACCGGCGAGGCCCAGACGCCTTCGCCGCCGCCGATGACGACGCTGCTCATCGATGGCGGTCGGCAAGACAAGCTGCGCCCCGGCGACCTGCTCGGCGCCCTGACCGGCGACGTTGGCCTGCCCGGTGACGCCGTCGGCGCCATCAGCATTGGCCCCAAGCAGACCTTCGTGGCCATCGCCCGTCTGCATGCCGACCTCGCGCTGCGGGGCCTGCAGAAGAGCAAGATCAAGGGCCGGTCGTTCCGGGCCCGGAGGCTCGGATGACGTCTGTCCCCGACGAGAAGCACGATCCGTCGACGCCCGACGAGTCGACCACGCCGTCGACCACGCCGTCGACCACGACGTCGACCACGCCGTCGACCACGCCGGCAAGCAAGAAGGCGCCCGTGGACCCGCTGCACGGCGTCACGCTGGAGGCCATGGTCACCGACCTGGTGGCGTTTTTTGGCTGGGAGGAGCTTGGCGTACGCATCCCCGTGCGTTGCTTTCAAAGCGACCCGAGCGTGCCGTCGAGCCTGAAGTTCCTGCGCAAGACGCCATGGGCCCGCACCAAGGTCGAGGGCCTGTACCTCTTTGTCCAACGCGAACGACGACGAGCCCGTCACGGTTCGTAGCCACCCGCAGACGACGCCGCGCCCCTTCCCCCTCCCCCTTGTCCCGGAGGGGCGCGGCGTCGTCTGCGGGTGGCTGCCAGCTCAGTGCGACAGGCGCTTCTTCAGGTCGGCGAAGCTCTTCTTGAGGTCGACGACGGCCGCCTCGGTCTGGCGGTCCAGCTCCTGGGCGGTCTCCTTGAGCTCCCTGGCCGCCGACGACGACATCGACTCGGCATCGAGGCTCGCCAGGTGGGCCTTGACGCGGACGGTGTCCAGTTCGGTGCGGGCCCCGGCGGCGGCGCGCTTGATGTCCTCGATGAGGTCGACGACGCCGCGCTCCAGGCTGGGCCACTTCTTCTTCAGGTCGGCCACGCCGAGGTGGGCCTGCACGCGGGCCTCGTCGGCGCCGGTGCTGACGGTGCGGGAGGCGTGGTCGAGCCCCTGCTCCGCCTTGTGCAACGCTGGCTCCAGCGACGACCACAGGTCCTTGGCGTCCTGCTTGCCCAGGTGGGCCTGCAGCGTGAGCTCATCCTTGAGGCGGGTCAGGTCATTCTTGGCCTGCTCGAGATGTTGGGTCAGGGAGGTCTTGGTCGGTTCCGTCATGGGGTCCTCAGGGGATTTTCACACACGCTGTTTGTGTGATTTCGCTCGCGGCTGCTGCGCGACGAGGGACAGGGATGAGGAACCATCCGCGGCCACCGCCCGCCTGATGGACGCTCTAGCAAATAACATGCCAGGCCTCGATCCCCTGATGCGCAGCGCTCGGGTCGTCCGACCGCGGCGGTGGCGGTGAGGCCGGCGACGACCCGCGGTCGACCATGGTGAAGACGACCCACCTTTGGGTGCATTGGCACACCGCGACGCGTCAGTCCCGGTGGCGATGAAGACCGCTGAGGCGGAGCACGACATGGAGCGGCGGCAAGAGGATGGGACCCGTTGGCCGGCAACACCCAGCCCCGGCTGTTACGGTGCGGGTCATGACCCATTGCTGTGGCCTGACGGGAAGGCTTCCCGCCGTCGTCGTGTTGTCGCTGTGGGTGTCGACGGCGGCGCTTTCGGCACCAGGCAGCATCGTGCGGTCCACGGGTTCACCGTCGAGGTCGGTGCCGATGGAATTGGGCGGGTTGAGCCCCGGGCTCTATCGCCAGGCGCAGCTCGCCTACGACAAGGTCCAGCACGACGGCCGCGCCCGCCGCGAGCGGCTCGTCGTCATCGACTACAGCCGACCCTCCACCGAGCAGCGCCTGTGGGTCTTTGACCTCCACCGACAGACGCTGCTGTTCAAGGAGTTGGTGGCCCACGGCAAGAACACCGGCGAGGTCAATGCCCGCACGTTTTCCAACGTCCCCGGCAGCCTGCAGACCAGCGTGGGCGTCTTTGTCACCAACGAGATCTACCAGGGCAAGCACGGCAAGAGCCTGCGCCTCGATGGCCTGGAGGCCGGCTTCAACGACCGGGCCCGGGAGAGGGCCATCGTCATCCATGGTGCCGACTACGTGGGCGACCGCGTGGTGCAGCAGCAGGGGCGGCTGGGACGAAGTTGGGGATGTCCGGCGTTGGCCACAGCCGTCGCCTCCGAGCTCATCGATGCCATCGCCGACGGCGCCGTCGTCTTTGCGTGGGGCAACGACCCGGCCTGGGTGGCGGGCTCGACGTATCTGCACTGAGGCGCACATCCGTTGCGGGTAAGGGACAGCCCGAGTCCGGTGCAGACCGGGCATATGGGTCGGCAGGAGACCGAGCAGGCAGGTCAGCGAACAGGGCAGCGAACAGGGCAGCGAACAGGGCAGCGAACAGGGCAGCGAACAGGGCAGCGAACAGGGCAGCGAACAGGTCAGCGAACAGGTCAGCGACAGGCGCGGAAGTCGCCGCCTGCCACGCAGCTCGACAGCCAGGCGTGGCGGTCGGCGAGCCATTGCTTGAGCAGCGCCACCTCGTCGGCGTGGCTGCCCCGCGGCGGATAGTCCGCCCACCGCACAAAGTTCCGCTCGGCGACAACACCCGTCAAAAACGCCGCGTGCCCGTCGACCATCGCCTGCAGATTCGCCACCGACAGGGGCCCACGCAGCACCTCGTCCAGTCGAGCGACGTAGGCGTCGACAAAGGCCGGGTCCGCAAACAGGCCTTCGTAGTAGCCAAAGGTCAGGAAATCGGTGGCAGCGCCCTCGAAGCGGAAGCCCACCGGGTCGGCGGCCCGACCATCGGAGCTGCAGCCCATCGTGCGATCAAAGTCCCATACGGGGCCAGCGTTGACGAGGCCGCCGCGGTCCTTGTGCCAATAGCCCGACAGTCGAAACGCATCGGGATTCTTCGTGAACAGGTTGACGATGTGGTGGTCGATCATCGAGCCAACGTCGAGCAGCTCGCCGTAGTGCAGCCCCGTGCGCTGATCGCGAAAGTCGGGCGCGCGCAGCGCGCTGCCGATGTCGTCGAGGGTCTGGGTCAGATAGCGCTGATGAAAGACCGTGATGTCGAATTCACTGGGGTCGTCGAGGACAAATGGCTGCTCGAAACTGAAGCCACCGGCGTAAAACCCCTGCTCGCCGGGACCGGTGCGGTCGACCTTCCACAGGTAGCCGCCCGTGATCTCGTCGCCCAGCACGTCGCCGGGGTCGAGGCGCGTGATGTCGACGCGATCGGCACCGCGCTTGATCAACTCGGTGACCTCGTAGACGCCCTCGAAATGCTCCAGGCCGACAACCGCGCCGTCGCCGACGACAAAGACCTCGGCATGTCGGGTCCGCGGCGCGTAGCGACCAATGGCGTTTGACATCGAAAACGCCACGCTGTTGCGCACCAGCGCGCGATCGAAGTCGAGGGGCGCATTGAAGACCCAATCCGACTCGGCCGGCATCCCGAGCAACGCCGCGTCCTCGTCGTCGTCAGTGAGGGCGTGGCGCAATTCGACACGCCATGGATGCTTTGGGTAGCCCGCACTCGACGAACCGCGAATCTTGAGCCCGGCGCGCATCGACAACGACGAGCTGGTGGACACCATCCCGTCGACGAGCTCAAACACCGACACCGAAAACGGCACGAACGGCTGATCCTTGAACTGCGGCGCCGACGCCGTCGACCACAGCACCACCGTCGGCACCGTCGATGCGAGCGCACGCAGCTCGGGGCTCGCCTGCAGATAGGCGCCGAAGAACGAGGCGACCTCGATGCCGTCGTCGTCGACGGCCAGCGCGCGCACGCCCACACTGTGCTCGACCACCACGCCGGGCTCACACGAGGGAGACACGCCGGGCACGGGCACGCTGTCGTCGGTGGTGCACCACAAGGTCACGGGCCCATCGGCATGGTCGACCCGAAAGACGACGTCGACGGCCGATGACAACAAGCCCGGCGCCGGAGTGGCAACAATCGTCGGCGCTGACGGCGGTGGTGCTTCGCCTTCACCCTCGCCTTCGCCCTCGCCCTCGCCCTCGCCCTCGCCTTCGCC
>CAJBHN010000191.1 GCA_903952805.1 uncultured Myxococcales bacterium
CTTGAGGCGGGCGTAGCAGCCGACGTCGGGTGACTCGATGACTTCGGCCATCAAGTTGACGGTGGCCACGGTGCCGACAAAGCCAGGCAAACCGCAGGAGTCAGCCGCGAAGCGGTTGGCCGCTTCAACCGTGATTTCGCCGTTGCGAACCACGAGGCAAGGGTCGTCTCTGCGGATGATGAGTTCGTCGTTCACCCAGTTCTTGTACTGGTTGAGCATGTAGGTGTAGTCGCGACCGTAGATGCGGCCGAGGTACGCAAAGATGTCCAGACCGAAGGTCAAGCGCTCGCGCTTGAACGCGTTGTAGATGCGGTAGTTGCGGTACTTCTCGACGGAGTATTCCGTGCGCTCGAAGTTGTCGCCGCCAGCATCCCACAGGGCGCAGGTGGCCGAAGCATCGCGGTATTCGTCGGAGCAGAAGCTGTAGGGGACTTCGATGGGGTCACCAACGACGGCCGCGGAACGCCTGGGCACCTTGCGGAAGTTGACGTTGCGGCGGTCGTACATCGATGCGACGCGGAGTTCGACCGTCGCGGCATTGGAGACAATCTCGGGGTAGTTGCGGTAGTGGACCTCACCCTGGCCGAGGAGGCGGGCGCGCTCGGGGGTGATGTCGGGGCTGTTGAAGACTTCAACCATGTCGCCGTAGGCGTACTTGATGGCCGCGAGGTCGTAGGAACCAAGGGTGTTGGTGGTGCCGTAGGTGCTGGCGTAGTCCATGATCGAGCTGTCTTGGTTATCCCGGAGACCGACCTCAATCATGCCGTCGAGGGTGACGCGGTCGGTGCCATTGGCGGTGACTTCCCACTCGGGCTTGGGGCGCTCGCCGTCGGCGTCGAGGAGGGTCGATCGGAGTGCCCAGTAGTCGGGACCGTAGTTCAGCACGTCGCTGGAACCGGCGAAGTTATGGCGCAGACCCACGGTGTGGCCGATTTCGTGAAGCTGGGTGTCACCCATCGTGCTGGCGAGCATGAAGTTGAAGACGTCTTTCTCGGTGACGCCAGCCTTGAGGCTCGGGGGCGTGGTCGCGGTGTTATAGAACTTCACTCGAACGGTGCGCAGCAGGCCGAGCAGGCCTTCGTCGAAGACGTCTTCGGCAGAGAGCACGCAGGCCTTGGACGGATGCATCAGCATCTTCAGTTCGCGCTCACGAACGCGGTTGAAGAGGATGTCGTCGTTGAAGAGGCGGGCGGCAATGGTGTCGTCAACCTTGTCGACAGCAACGTTGGTGTCCAAGACGTGGGCCGCGAAGACCTCGCGGATCTCGTCGGTGAGGGCAAGTTCGTCGAGGTTGGAGGTGGCGAGCGCCTGCTGGCGAGAAGGGCGCTTGTCGATGAACGCCTGACCACCGGCAATCTGACGGTTGAGGCGGCGGGCCTTGTTCTGGATGTCGAGGTTGGCGGCGAGTTCACGAGCGCGGTCGCCGATGTTCTCGTTTTGGCCGCTGCGGTCGCGCACCTTGGCGGCCTGCAGTGAACGGGTGACGGCTTCACGAGCCGGCAGACCGTCGGAAAGGCCAGCCTCGGTGTTGATGCCGAGCTCAAGCTTCAGGATGTCGAGGGTCCGGGCGGCGAGGGTGCCGGCGGGCTGGCCGTAGTAGAAGGCATTGCCCTGGATGATTTCGCCCGTGAAGGGGTCCGCCGCCGAGGGGCCGTAGCCGAGGGGCGACGAGTCCTGGAAGTTGGGCACGTAGTAGTACATGGAATAGCGCAGGTCACCGATCTGGGGAGCCAGACCTTCGGCGCCGCACTCGGCGGGGTCGCCGGCCTGCACAGGGTTGTTGGTGCAGATGGTGTACAGGCGCTTGTTGCCGAAGTCGGCATCGCTCCAGCCGGTGGACGCCTTGACGGCTTCCTTGAAGACGCGGTCCCACTCGTCGGCGTTGCTGCTGGCCATGTCGACCATCTCGTTGATTTCGCGCGGGAAACCTTCGTTGAGGTAGTAGACGACCGTGCGCAGCTGGTCGGGGCTGCAGCCGCTGTAGGGGAGGTCGGCATCGGCGTCGTAGCAGGATTCGGCGTCTTTCCAGAGGTTCCAACGGTTGGCCATGCGAATCTGGCCGGGCTCAACGATGCCGTACTGGTCGTCCGTCGTGTAGCGCTCGGTGCGGAAGAAGCCGAACTTCTCGAAGCGGACGTCGTCGTAGTTGAGCGTGGTGTAGTCGCTCTTGCCGCCAACTTCGCCGGGTGCGGCATAGCGGGGCAGCTTGTCGACGGGCAGGAAGGACGAGCGCACGCGGATGGTGCCGCCCATGCAGTCCTTGTAGACGCCCGTGTAGAAGTAACAGACAGGAAGCATGCCGTACCCGTAGGCGCTCAAGTCCTCGCTCTCGGGCTCGACCTGGTACTGGGTGACTACGTCGAGGTAGTCCTCAGAGATGACTGGGCGGTCCCGGATGTTCTCAGGGTTGTCGTCGGCTTCCTGCACGAAGTTGGTGATGGTCGACTGAAGCGCCGCGGCTCCTCCGAAACGGAAGTCGGCGATGTCGTTGGACGCCCAGTTCACGCGCATGAATTCGCGCTCGTACCAGGGGCGGTCTTGGCCGTCTTCGACGATGACGTTGGTCTGCTCGCCGGTGCTGGCGTTGTACTGGCGCTTCACGTCAAAGTGGCTGGTGATCGGGAAGGCGGCCAGCGGCGAACCGAAGTAGTTGGTGCCGGGACGGAGGTAGCCGTCAGCCTGGTTTCCCTCGATGGCGCCGCCGGCAAGGTCCGTCAACGAACCGTAGGAGCGGTAGGCGTAGAGGTAGTCCTCGGTGACTTCGAAGACCACGCGGTCGACTTCGCCCTGCTCGCCGACAAAGGTGACCCCGTTGGTGGCGGGCACGTCAATGATGGTCTGGCGGAAGAAGTACTCTTTTCGCGAGCCGTTGGCGTTCTTGAAGATGGACTTCTTCACCTTGTCAGGCTGGGTCCGGTCGATGTCGCCGACGCCAAAGCAGCCGGTAACGAAGAGTGTGGCAGCGGCAAGTAGACCTGACAGCAGACGGAGTCGCATCTGGACATCCTCTCGGTAAGAAACGACGGGGAGTCCCCGTTCGCACATGGATCGCGGAAGACCCTAAAGCAAGGGTTGGGCCTGTCTAGCGGGCTCTCGGCGGTGGCTCTGGGATGCGATGAGCGACAGTGCTATGGTGAGACCGTCAGTTGACTAACGCCGCGTTCGACCGTGGTCGACCTCCCAGGCTCTCGGGCACTCAAGCCTGCCGCTGCGAGCGTGCAACAATGGGCGATGTTGGCTCGCTGTCTCTAGCGACCTCTCGAGTCCGGCAGCGTGGCTCATTTGTTGGTAGCAAGCATCCATGACGGTCCGCACTTCGGTGTCGTTTTTGGTGCTCCTTCTCATTGCATGCGGAGCGACTTCAGCAGCGGCCACGACGGTGCCATCGATGTCACCGTCGCAATTGATAGAAGCCGCTGACATCGTCGTCGACGGTGTCGTCATTCGAAGCGAGACGCGTTGGGTGGGCCAGCGCATCATCACGTTTCTGACCGTTCTTTCGGGTGCTGGCCCGTCGTTGACGTCGACACAGATTGCCGTCCCGGGCGGGGTGGTCGGCACGTTTGCCCAGGTGGTGCCTGGCACACCAAAACTGGAGGTCGGCGGGCGTTACCGATTCTATCTCGGAGCACCCGCAGGGCCCCGTCTGGATGGCGGCGGACCAACCCGCGGCATCGTTGGGCTTTTTCGCGGTGTCTTCGCCGTCGACGACCTGGGTCGGGCGCGCCCATTTGGCGAGGATGGCCTGCCCGTGGTGGTCCGATGAGCGAACTGCCTTCGCGGCGGGCTGTTTTGTTCGTCGCAGCCCTGACCGTGATTGGGTCATC
>CAJBHN010000192.1 GCA_903952805.1 uncultured Myxococcales bacterium
GATGCCGACGGCGCCCGCGACCGGGGTCGACAGGATGAAGGGGATTGGTCCAAGCGCCGAGGTGGCCAGCTTGAACAGCAGGCCGCCCTTGGGGGTCTCCAACGCGGTGAGGAGCTGCACCTTGTTGCCGCCGAGGGCCTTGGCTTCGGCCACCAGCATCTTGTTGATGACGGTGTCGAGGCTGGCTTCGGTGATGGTGATGAAGTGGAAGATCGCCGTGAGGCCGATCGCTGCGCACTGCACGACGGCAACGGCGTTGCCGTTGCTGGCGATGGTGGCTTCGTCGACCTTGGTGGACTCGACCGACTGGCAGGCCGAGGTGGCGAGGACGAGGGCGGCGACGAGCGCGGTCAGGTTCTTCTTCATGGGAAACTCCGTTTCAGGTTGGTCTCTGCAGAGACGGCCGGCACCCCGGGGGTGTCAACGCGGGCGACATTCCACGAGGTCTCGGGCCAATGTCAACTCTGGCGTCGTCTCGGGGCCTGGCGAGCCGTTTCAACCCGGTTTCCGGCGATCCGGCACCCACGGGCCGTTGAAAAACCCCGCGAGGCACCCCATGCATCCCAGGATGCAGCTCACCCTCCCCGCCCAGCAGTCCCGCCTCGCGTTCATGTTGGGGGTGACGGCGAGCGTCCTGGTGCTGGCGGCGTGTCCTCGTGCGGCCGAAGCGACCACCGAGGGCCCGGCGGTCTTTGCGGCCGTGCAGGGCGCGCTCAACAAGCGCCTCGAAGTCGTCCACGACTTCGCTGTCGAAGGCAGCATCAAAGACCCCGCCGGCACGACCCTTGGCTTTCGCTACGCGATGCAGCAGCCGGCATTTTCGGTCGGTGAGCTGCTGGGGGCCGACGGCGCTCCCATGCGGACCTTCGTCTTTGACGGCAGCCAGCTCGTCGTCATCGACCATGCCAGCCGGACCCTGCTGAGGCAGGACCTCAGCCACAACGAAGAGCAGATGCTCTTGACCCTGCATCAGGTCTTTGCGCCCTTTGTCTGCGAGGGCTGGCGGCCGCCGCTGCTGAAGGCGACGGGGACCACCGCATCGCGCACCGGTGACGACGTCACCCTGACGGTGCCGGTGGGCGAAGGCGGTGTGAAGCACCAGGTGGTGCATGTGAAGCCCGACGGCAGCTTCATCGGCAAGACCACGGTGGCCGACGACGGCGCCGTCCTGGCCAGCACCACGGTGCTGGCCTCCGTCGTCGACCCCGGCACCGGCCTGTCGTTCCCGACCCGTTGGGAGATGCAGGAGGGTGGCGAGCGCGGCACCATCACGTTGACGAAGACGGCCATCAACCAGGGGGTCCAGGCGGCGCGCTTCGCGACGACGCTTCCCGCTGGCTACACGGAGCGAGCCCCATGACCAGTCAGTTTCACCTGCCCCGTTCGTCGCGGTCGTCGTCGCGGTCGTCGTTGCTGTCGTCGGTGCTGCTGGTGGCGCTGGTGCCGCTGGTGGGGTGCACGAGCTTTGCGTTCAAGCAGAGTTCCAAGGGGACCGCCCCCGCCGACTTGCAGGATCGAGCGCTGATGATCGCCGTCGCCGGCGGCACGTTTCAGATGGGTTTCAACAGCGGCGAGCCCGATGAATTCCCGGCCCACAAGGTTGTGTTGTCGCCGTACCTTCTCGACAAGCTTGAGGTCACCATCGCCGACTACGATCGCTGCGTGGAGGCCCGCGTGTGCAAGCCCGTCGAGCCCCTGGGCACGCCGGAGGTGACACCGCTGCACCCGGTGGTGGGCCCGACCTGGTTTGAGGCCCGCAAATATTGCGAGTGGGTGGGCAAGCGGCTGCCGACGGAGGCCGAGTGGGAGCATGCGGCTCGTCGTCCGCACTTCCTGCTCTATCCCTGGGGCGGACCCGCCGACGGCATGAAGGCCAACGCCCGCGGCACCAGGGACGGCTTTGAGTTCACCGCGCCCGTCGGCAGCTTTCCGACGGGAGCAAGCAACGGCGGCATCTTGGACCTCGCCGGCAACGTCTCGGAGTGGACCGCCGACTGGTACGATGCCACCTGGTACCAAAAGACCACCGAGCGAAACCCGACCGGCCCCGAAGCCCCCACCGGCGAGCGCGTCATCCGCGGCGGCTCCTGGTCCGACCCCGACTACGTGCTGCGCTCGACGACGCGCCTGGGTCTCGATCCCAACGTCTCGAACTCCGCGGTCGGTTTCCGCTGCGCCGCCATCCCCTGAACGACACGCCAGCCGCGGGCAAGCGTCCTGGCGGGGGACAGCCCCTGCAGCGACGGCGTCGCGTCACAACACTTCAGGTGGGTAGGTTCCATACATTTTCCCACGTCGTCGAGCCCGTTTCCCGACGGCACTGTGACCGGCGTCGCAACCGCTGACCCGACCTGACATCTGTCAGGGTCAACGACACCGCGGGGTGAAAGGGTGAATTTCACAGGAGTTCTCCATAATTCGCTTCGTCCCCTGCTCGCGGCTGCTTGGTGCCGCCATGTTGTTGCTCTCCATCGCCAGCTGCGACCTGCTGCAGCCTCCTGTCGACGACGACACCCCCACCCGTCCCCGCCGCGATGGTGGCGAAGGCGAAGGCGAAGGCGAAGGCGAAGGACCCAATGTGCCACCAGACGTCCCGCCCCATCCCCAGGGGCCGCGGGTCCAATCGTTCTCGGCGTCGCAGACGACGTTGAATGACAACCAGACCGCCACCCTCACCGCCGTCGTCTCCGACCCCGACGGCGCTGCCGACATCATTGGCGCGCTGCTCATCGAGCCCGTGTCGGGCTCCACCCTGGGCACCCTGAGCACCGCTGGTGCCCCCGGCACCTTCACCGCCAGCATCTCGTGGAGCGACTACGGCGCCGTGGCCCCGATCGAATTCGTGCGCGGTTCGGCCCAGCGCTTCATCCGCGTGCAGTTCTCTGACGGCCAGGGCCACCAAACGACGTCGACGTTGGCGCTGACGATGGCTTGTGGCGATGACCTGCCCGCCTGCAACAACAGCTGCGGCGAGGTCCGCTGCGCCGGCCAGGACAACCAATGCCTGAGCACCCAGGGCAACGCCATCAGCAACGACGACCTGTGCTCGGTCTGCAACACCGGCTGCCAGGCCTGCGGCGCCGACTGCGCGTGTTTCGATCCGTCGTCGCGCTGCAGTGGCGGCAGCGATTGTGTGGCGTTGGTCGACGCTGACAGCAACGTCACGGCGACCGAGTGCCGCGTGACCGGCGGGCCCGCGGTGCGCAACGACGGCTTTGTCACCTGGAGCGTCGGTGGCCGGGCCGTGCCGGTGGCGTTTGGCCAGCGCTTCAGCCTCCCCGTCGACGACAACGATATCTTCGACCTCTTGTGCGCCCCCTTTGGTGGATACCTCCCGGGCAATGTGCGCACCGAAGCACTGCCGACCGACCTCGCCAACGGTGAGATCGTGCTCACCCTCGAGGACGGCTGCTCGGCCGCGAGCCTCCAGACCCTGGCGCAGTGCGAGCCCGTCATCGGTCTGTCGACAGCGGTGGTGAACGGCCAGGGCCAGCGCATCACCTGCGTCGACCCCATCGGCAGCACCCCCGGCACCGGCGCCTTCCAGGAAACGTGCGCCAGCGGCGGCGCCTGCACCGGCGACATGGCCTGCGACGGCGACAACGTCTGCCAGGAGTCTTGCTTCGACGCCACCGACTGCGACAGCTGCGTCGCCGCCAATCCCGCTGGTTGTTCGTGTGACCCGACGGGCGCCTGCCAGGTCGGCGGCGGCGGTGGCGGCGACTTTGCTTGCGCCTCGACCCGCACCATCACCGGCACCAGCGCCAACCAGAGCGGCTCAAATGCCGGCCTCACGAACGCATTTGCAGCGTGCAGTGGCGACGGACCCGATCAGGCCTGGAAGTTCACGCCGTCGACCACGGGTACCTACGTCATCCAGACGGGCGGCAGCCTCGACACCGTGATGCACGTGCGCGCCGACTGCGCCGCGCCAACCTTTGAGTTCTGCGATGACGATGGCGCGGCCACCGGCAGCAACTCTTTGCTCACCTTGTCGTTGACCGCCAATGTGCCGGTGTTGATCGTCGTCGACAGCTTCAACGGCTCTGGCGGCAGCTACACCCTGAGCATCACGCGTCAGTGAAGCTCGGCGCCCACGCAGCCCGATGAACCATGGCGGTGGCACCACCGCCATGGTTCGTTCCAGGCGTCGTTCACGTCGTTCACGACAACGACGGATAGCCGCCGCGGGCCAGCACCGCAGCCGCCACCCTCTCGGTCGCCGTGAAGGTGTTGAAGGGGCGTACGACGACGAAGCGGTCGATGTTGGCGTCGATGGTGCTCAGCTCGTCCTCGCTGGCGATGCCTGCGGCCAGGCGCCGGGCTCCCTGCACCACGCGGTCGAAGGCGTCGGCGACGAGGAGCTGGGTCATGTCCCGCTGGATGGCGGTCTGGTCGCGGCCAAAGCCCGGGATGTTTTGCACCGTGCGCTGCACGACGGAGTCCATCAGGTAGATGTCGATCAGCATGTCGGCGAGGGCGCCGAGGATGTCTTGCCGGTCTTCGAGTTCGGCGGCGTGCTTTTGGATGGCGATGTCGGCGACGTAGGTGACAATGCGCTTGGCGAGGGCCACCGAGCGGCGTTCGCGACCAAGCAGGCTGCCGTCGGTGCCGACGGGGATGAGGTCGGGGTTGCGCAATTCGTTTTTGACGACGGCGACGAAGTCCATCAGCGGCAAACGCCCCATCAAGGCCCGCTTGAGCAACGTGCCCGGCACCAACAGCCGGTTGACCTCGTTGGTGCCCTCAAAGATGCGGTTGATGCGGGCGTCTCTGGCCAGGCGCTCGATGGGGAAGTGCTCGGTGTAGCCGTAGCCGCCAAAAATCTGCAGCGCCTCGTCGATGGTGAAGGCCAGCTGCTCGGTGCCGTAGACCTTCAAGATCGAGCTCTCGATGGCGTATTCCTCCAGCGCCTGCTGGGTGCGGAACTCCTTCTTCTCGGGGTCTGTCACCTCGGCGATGAAGGCGTCGATGATCCCCGTCGTGCGGTAGCCCATGCTCTCGGTGGCGTAGATGCCGCACGCAATGCGCGCGAGCTTCTGCCGGATGAGCCCGAACTCGGCGATGGCCTTGCCGAACTGCTTGCGCTCGCGAGCGTAGGCGACGGCCAATTGCAGCGCGTATTTGCTGCCACCGACGGCACCCACACCGAGCTTCAAGCGGCCGATGTTCAAAATGCCAAAGGCAATCTTGTGCCCCTTGCCGACCCGACCCAGCAGGCGGTCTTTGGGGATGCGGACCTCGTCGAGGATCAGCTCGCAGGTGCTCGAGCCGCGGATGCCCATCTTATGCTCTTCAGGCCCGATGCTGACGCCGGCGTCGCTGCGCTCGACGATGAAGGCGCTGAACTTCTCGCCCCCCACCTTGGCGAAGACCGTGAACACATCGGCGAAGCCGGCGTTGGTGATCCACTGCTTGACCCCCGTCAGCACCCAATGGTCCCCGTCGTCGACGGCGCTGCACCTGGCGGCCAGGGCGTCAGACCCCGAGCCCGCTTCGGTCAAGGCGTAGGCGGCAATCAGTTCGCCGGTGGCAAGCTTTGGCAGGTACTTCGCCTTCTGCTCGTCGTTGCCGAAGAACACGATCGGCAGGCTGCCGATGCCGGTGTGGGCCCCCATCGTCACCGCCCACGACGCCTGCTTGGCCATATGCTCGGTGACGAGCATCGACGTCGTCTTGTCGGTGCCGAGGCCGCCGAAGCGTTCGGGCACGTCGAGCATCAACAAGCCCAGCTCACCCGCCTTTCGCAACAGCGTGACCAACAGCCCCGGCGCCTTGTGGTCGATGTCGTTTTGGATGGGCAGCACCTCACGGTCGACGAAGGCCCCCGCGGTCTCGGCAAAGGCCAGCTGCTCTTGGGTCAACTGCTCGGCGGTGAAAATGCTCGCGGTGCCCATCGGCTCCACCAGCCACAGTCCACCAGCGCCCGTCACCGATGCCTGCTCGTCGTCGTTGCTCATGGTGTGCCTCCGCTGTCGATCGTTCGGCACCAGCCCAAGAAGCCATGCCCCGGTGCTCCCATGGTATCGCCAACCAGCCCTGCAGGGAGCATTGGCCATGACCAGGGTGTGATCCAAACCCTTGGGTAGATGTGCGATCCTGGGGCATTCCAGGAGGAACCGCATGCCCCCCAGCAAGTATGACGAGGCTATCGCTGCCGCGACGAGGGTGATCTCGGAAGCC
>CAJBHN010000193.1 GCA_903952805.1 uncultured Myxococcales bacterium
CACTGCATCGGCGGGAGGCGGAGCGCGAGACCTGGAAAGCCCGATACCAGCTGTCAAGTACGGCGTTTTCAGCCGCCGTGGCTGTGCCAAGCCGTCTGGAATCCGAGTTCACGCCGGCGGACCGGGGAATCCGACGGCACCAACGCAAGCCGAAGCAGTCGTTCGACATTTCGACGTCGACGGCATCTGTGCTGTAGCCTGCCGTCGCCGTCAGTAATCGGGAGTGCGCACCATGTCGGACAAATCCAGGGACGAGGAGTTCTACTACCTCCTCACCGAAGGCTCAGAGCACCTGCAGGCAGGTCGCATTGAAGAAGCCCGCGAGCATTTCGACAAGGCGCTGCTGCTGAATCCCAAGAACGAACAGGGCATGAATCTGCTCGGGCTGTCGCTCTTTCGTCTCGGCCAGCTCGACCGCGCCAAGCAGATTTTCGATGAGCTCGTCTACAACAACCCCATCGAGCCCTCTCTGCGCCTGAACCTGGCCATGGTGTTTTTGAAGCAAGGCAAACTCGAAGACGCCCACACCGAGTTGGAGAAGGTCCTCGGGCTCAACCCCGACCACCCGCGAGCGTCCAGCTACATGGGCCTTGTCCTCGAGAAGAAAGGACAGCTCGACCGCGCCGCCGACTTTTATGAGCGAGCCGGAAATAAAAAGCGCGCCGACGAAATCCGCGCCTTCCGCCCCAGCCAGACCGGCACCTTTCCCATCCCCAACCTGGCCGCCATGGGCGTGCAGCAGACTCCCGCCGCCATGGCGCCCGGCCCGGCAGCCATGAAGGCCGCCGCGTCCACCCCGCCGTCGTCGCCACCGCCAGCCGCGCCCCCGACGACGTCGCAGGCGTCCTCGCTGCCCCCCCGCACACTCCACGGCATGATGCAGGCGGTATCGATGACGCCGCAGGCGTCGACGATGCCGTCGCCGACCACATCGGCACCACCACGGACGGCAGTCCCGTCGCCGAGCACCGCCACCACGACGGTGCCGACCTCGACGGTGCCGACGACGACAGCGCCGACGACAGCAGCGCCGACGACAGCAGCGCCGACGACAGCAGCGCCTTCGTCGTCGTCCCAAAAGCAGACCGAGGCCGCCGCCCTGACTGCTGCCGCCAATGCCCAGCTTCGCAAGGGCCCCGAGCCACCACCTCTCAGGGTCGACGCCGCGATGTCGGCGAGCATGGGCTTCGAGCTGAAGGCGTCACCACCGTCAGCGTCGCCTTCGACCATTGCCGACATTGCCCTGGGCGATATGGCCCTCCGCGCCGTCGACGGCAGCAAACTGACGCGCACTGCGGACGGCCAACTGGTCTTTCCCGTCAACGAGGTCGGCTACGTCCGCACTGACTTGATCGCAGCCATGTCGGGCGCCTTTGAAATCGAGGTGGTCAACCGTCGCTACCGCGGCAAGCGCACCGACTCGTTGTTCGGCGGAGCCGACGCCGCCGTCGTCGCGCTCATGGGCCGTGGCTTCTGCGTGCTGCAACTGGGGGAGCTTGTGCCCTCGGCCATCACGTTGAACAGCGAAGAGCTGTACCTCGTCGAAGGCGGCGTCATTGCTTTCTCTGCTGGGCTCGTATGGGAGAACGGTCGACTGCCCTCTGAGGCCGACAAGGACCTCGACATCGTTCATTTGCGAGGTTCGGGTCGGGTGATTTTGGGAGCCAAGCGAACGGTGCTGGCGTTGCCGGTTCGCAGCGACGTGCCGGTCATCGTCCAGGCCAGCCATTTGGTCGGGTGGACGGGGCAGCTGGTGCCCTATCGCGCGCCACTGGCAGGCTTGCCCGACCAGGCCAAACGCGTCGCCGTGGTTCGCTTTGAAGGCACCGGGACGGTGCTCGCTCTGTGAAAGGCTGAGGTCACAACGCCCTTCCCTCGCTGTACCATGCGGGCTGTTGTCGACGAGAAGACTCCGATCGGGGCCCCCTCCCGAGACGCAGGACTGGGTGAAAATTGGCCTTCGGCCATTTTCACCTCAGCCTGCTATCACGTGAACAGTTGCCCATGATGTCGCTGAACCAGCTGATTACCTTGAGCATCGGCGCCCTGCGCGCCGTTGGCGAGCGGGTCATCGACGTCACCGTCGGTTTTGGTCGAGTCATGTCGTTCTTGATCGTCGCCAGCGGCAATGGACTGCGCGAGCCTGGAGGCGTGCGGGCTGCCGTTGCGCAGGCCATCATCATCACGTCTCGCTGCGCCTTGCCCGTAGCACTGGTCGTGGGCCCCATTGGGGCCATGATGGCCCTGCAGTCGTTGACGCTGATGCGAACCTTCGGGGTCGAGCGACAAATGGCACCGCTTGCCGCTGCCATCGTCATTCGCGAACTGGCACCGGGGTTCGCATCGGTCGTGGTCGCCATGCAAGGTGGCGCCGCCATCGCCGCCGAACTTGCCGCCATGCGACTGGCCGAGGAGCTCGACGCCCTCGACGTCATGGGGCTCGAACCTCGCGGCCTGATTGCCGGTCCCCGCATCCTGGGCGCCGCCGTCGCCGGCCCGTTGCTCAATGCCCTTGCCATCACCTGCGGCATCACCGGGTCTTACTTGATGGCTGTGGTCGTGCTTGGCGTGCCCCACACCCAGTTTGTCACCAGCTTGCCCGAGGGCATCTCGACGTCGGACCTGTGGTTGTCCGAGCTCAAGACGGTGGTGTTCGGCCTGGGACTCGGCGCGATTTGCGCGTCAGCGGGGTTTCATTGCCAACGCAGCACCGATGGCATCGGCAGCGCCGCCAACCGCGCCGTCGTCACCAGCGTCATCTTTGTCCTCGTCGCCAACTACCTGCTCAACACCGCACTCTTCGGCCTGCGCGGCGGTGTGTGATGCACCGGTTCGCGGCTCTTGGAATCGGCCTGCTGTGGCCCCTGCGAGTCAGCGCCTTCTTGATGCGCACGCTGACAGCGGCCCTGCGCGGGCCGCCGGCCAAAGACACC
>CAJBHN010000194.1 GCA_903952805.1 uncultured Myxococcales bacterium
CGCCTCGGGCGTGGGCGCAGGCCGGGTGATTTTCGATCCGACTATCAATTCCCTGGCGCTGATCCATCGCTGACAGAACGGAGCGGACGTAGCGCGGTCTCGATACCCGATTCGCTCGTTTGCAGCAGGTAGCGCAGGCTAGACGATGAAAAGGCTTCGCACGATTTCGGTAGCAGCCTTGCACGCCGCCCCGCTCTCCGGGATCGGTTTCCGCGCCGTGTTTCCTAGGCGCGCGCGGATTCTTTCCAAGTAAGCGGCGAGCGTCGGGGCGTCCGTGGCCGGGGCCGAAAGTGCCAAATTCGTCCGGATTCGCGGAACGAGGATATCGTCAATAAGATTGTCGTGGGAGGAGAGGGAAAGCGATGGCACTCCGACCGAAGCTGCATCGTGCGTGATGCCGCGCGTGCCACGGGTAATGATGAGATCGGCCGCTGCCAGCAAGCGCTCGACAGGATGCTGGAAGGGAAGGACGGAGACTCCTTTCAAGCCAATGAGCCGGTCGCGCATACGGTCGGTGTCCCTAGACGCCAACCAAACCAGTCGTTTACCGGTCATGGGCAACTGGAGGAATGCCGAGACCACGACGTCTGCCAATGCAACCTGGGTCTCGCCCGCGGCGCCCCCGGGCACCCCCACGATGCAGAAATCCTCAGCCGCCCACCTTAGCTCCATTCGCAATTGCGCTCGATTTAGCGAGGTATGAGCCATCGACCGGACCACGGGGCCTGTGTAGATTACCGGAGCGCAAACGCGGTCTGGCACTGGAAACACTCCTGCGTGGCCGAGCACGATGATCTTGGTGGCCGACTCTAGCGTCTCCGCCTGGAGGCTTCCCTTCGGCGGCAGCCATGCGCTGATAAAGATAGTAGGCGTGCGGTGGAAACGCGCTGCGGACAGAGCGGCGAACTCCTCGTGGGCGACCACGAGATTGGGGCGCAAGCGCTCGATCGTTTCCGCACACGCGTGTAACGTCGCGAGAAAGGGATTTTCCTCTGGCAGTCCAAGATCAATGACCGGATGGCCCGCCGCCCTGATCGTTGTCGCTCCGGTGGCATACGAAGCGAGTTGCACTTCGATGGACGCCGCCGAAGCAAGAATATGCTGCGTGATCGCCAAGTCGGGCAGCGCATGGCCATGTCCGCGACCGCGGGAGAAGAACAAGATAGTTTTTTTCATGATGACGAGACGCCCCTACGACGAAGAGACATGGGCTCTCAAGTAACTTCAAATCGGACGTTATGACGCAAGGGTTGGAAATCGTGTTTTTCGTATTCATGTCGCGCAAGCTGTGAAAATAACAAGTTGCTTTCCTGAGAGGTCGCGCCGCAGCGCGGTTGGTCGCCGACGGGTATTCAACCTGGTCCGGTTCCCTGCTTGAACTCGAAGAGGGGTGGCGAGGACGAGGGGACAGTAATGGCCCTCATCCGGCCGGCTGCGATATTCTGTCGGGAAATTTGGCGATTGAGTCGATCGTAGTCCACCCAGGTTAGCCCATCGGTGCGACAATGAAGCACGCTCTCATCTTTAGAGTTTTTCACCGCACAACGCTGCAATGGTCGACAGCGTAATACAGGTATGTTCAGGTGGGAAGCCCGTTCCAGTAGGTCGAGATCTTGGTAACCCATAGGATA
>CAJBHN010000195.1 GCA_903952805.1 uncultured Myxococcales bacterium
AGGAGGTCGTCATGAATTGAATGCGGGAAATGGGCATCCAGAATCCGGGTCACCACGATGTGCAACAGTTCGCGATTGTGCCGAAGCACCGCGTCGATATCGGGCTTGAATCCACCTCGAGCGTGGTGTTCTTTCATCACAGCGCGAGGGATGTCTTTGGTTTTTTTGCGATGGGAAACTGCTGCTTTGAGCTCTTCGCGTTCAGGAAGCTCCCAAATCCCATCGGTCTGCAGGTACCAGAACGGCAACTCGGGGTGCGTCGTCTTTCTCGCAGGACCGAAGTCGCGCAAGAGCGCAGCCAGCTTCGTGTCGACGTCTTCGAACAGCATGAGCCGGTCATCACCGCGTTGAAGTCGCGCGAGCGCCAGCAGCAGAAGCAGCGGCTTGTGCGGCGCGCGTTCATCGCCTCGTTGCCATACGTTGACGTCGAATCGTTTGAGGAAATCCTCGTCCGCAGCCATCTCGCTCCCCTCTGCACGACAGAGCCCGGCATTTCTCGAATGGCATGCCTGGCATTTCGGCTTCATCAGCTGAATCGCGCTATTCGTGCCGCCCCGAGGCATTTCACGCCGACGACGCCCCCCGAGGCGCGTCCCCGGGGAAGTCGTCGCCGCCTCAGCCGACGCTGTCGAGGCTCTTGCTGATGGCCACCAGGCCCCACGAGAGCTCCGACGCCGTCGGATAGCCGTAGCCCAGCCGGAAGCAGCGGTCGGGCTGACCGAACCAATGCCCGGGCCCGACCATGGTGCCGTAGTCATGCTGCAGCGTGTGATAAAAGCGCGCGCCGTCGAAAGGGACGGATTCCCGCACCCGGGGAAAGGCGGTGACGCCGCCGGTGGGACGCACCCACTCCAGGCGTTTTTCGTCGCGCATGAAGGCCTGCACCATGGCCCGCTGGCCGAGGATGTGCTCCTTGACGCCGGGGAGCCATTGGGCCCGCTTCTGCAGCACCGCGAAGCACAGGGCCTCGTCGACCATGCTGCCCGTCAGCACGATTTGCTCCTTGGCCGCCAGGCAGCGGGTCATCAATGAGGAGTCGGTGCTGATGAGCCAACCACTGCGGAGGCCAGGGACGCCGTAGGTCTTGGAGACCGAACCGACGGTGATGCAGCGGTCCGACCACCCAGCCACCATGGGCAGCGGCGCCTGGTCGGTCATGTCCTGGTACGTCTGGTCGACGAGGAGATGACAGCCGCGCTCTTCACAGATGGCGACGAGGGCCCGCAGCGTGTGCTCATCGGTCTCGACGCCCGTGGGGTTGTGCGGCGTGGTGATGCTGACCAGGCGGGTCTGGGGCGTGATGGCCCGGGCGATGACGTCGACGTCGATGCGGTAGCCGGCGTCGAAGGTCAGGTCGATGAAGGTGGTGTCGCAGCCGATGGCGAAGGGGGTCTCGAGGTTGGTGGCGTAGTTGGGACGCACCACGACGAGGTGGCTGTCTGGACCAAGCAGGGTGGTGTGCACCACAAACAGGGCCATGGCGGCGCCGGCGCAGAGCAGGACGTCGTCGGCGGCAACGCGGGCTTCCGTGGCGAGAATCTCGCGGGCGCCGCGGTGGCCGCGGTGGTCGCCGTAGAGCAGCACCAGCTCGTCGAGCTTGGCGTCGAGCTCCTTGAAGGTGCGGTCGCGCATGGAGCTCTCGGCGAGGTTCGCCTTGATTTTCTCGTAGCCAAACTCCTCGGGGGACTCTTCTTCCATCGGCATTCGTCGCCAGCGCATCGGTCCAGTCATGGTCGCCTCCAATGGGTCGGTCGTCACAGTCGGGCACTCAAGCCGTACGAACTCAAGCAGTAGGCACGCAGGCCGTCGGTCACCGTCACGATCTCAGATGTTCATCCAGGAATTCGCGCAGCGGGCCCCACACGGTGCGGGGGGCATCGTCGCCGACGACGAGGTCGATATGGCCGGCGTTGACCTCGAGGAACGTCTTGTTGGCGCTGCCGGCCCGGGCATACAGCGCGTGGACGCTGTCGGGGGGCGCGAGGGCGTCGACGGTGCCGGCGATGGCCAGCAGCGGCGCCCGCAGGCCCTGCAGGCGGGCGGTCATCGGCAAGCGTCCGGCGTGGACGCCGTTGGTGCGCACGAGGTCGATCAAGTCGGCGAAGACGTCGTGGCTGTCGTTGGCAAATGCATGCGCCAGCGTGTGATGCAGGTCGGCGTCGTCGACGAAACTGCCCGGGCGCCACAACGGCAGCGGCGTCAAGGTCGCCACCGGCGTGTCCAGCAGGCGGCGGCCGACGACGAAGCCGCGGGCGTAGCGGGCGCCGTCAAAGGCGTAACCACGGGCTCCCATGGCTCGACCAAAGCGCAGCAACGACGAGATGACCGCGCGCCCATGCAGCGCCGTGCGGCCGGGCAACAGCGGCGAGCCCAGCACACACAGCGCGGCCAGCCGGTCGGCGGCGGGCGGCGGCAACGCCGCGCCGATCAAGCCCCCCATCGAGTGCCCCACCCACGCCACGCGGGCGTGGCGGGCGGCGACGGCGTCGACGACGGCGACCGCGTCCTGGTCGACGGTGGTCAGCAGATCGTGATGGGCGGTGGCGCTGCGACGACCGCGCACCTCCATCAGGTAGACGGCGACGTCGTCGTGGTGGCGGTGCCCACCGGGCTCGACGGCGCTGCGGGCACCGGGGTCGCGGCCCCCGCTGTGCAAATAGGTGCTGAGCGAACGAGACGGGACGCTCCACGCCTGGGCGTTTTGCACGAAGCCATGACACAGGATGATGGCCCGCGACGCGCGACGGCTGCCCACCCGCCACAGCGGCAGCGTGGTGCCGTCGCGACAGGCGATGGTGGTGACCTCGATGGGACCAGACGCCGACGACAGCAACGACGACGACAGCGACGGTGACGACGGCGACGGCGACGACGGCGCCATGGCTAGACCAGGAACTCGGTGACGGCGTCGGCCGAGCGCTGCGCCAGATTGTGCTGGTGGCGCTGGTCCGACAACGTCGAGAGGGTCTCCAGGATTTGCGGGTGGGTCATGATGACCTCGGAGAACTGGGCCCGCGGCAAGCGCAGCACGGTGCATGGGGTGCTGGCCCGCACGGTGGCGCAGGTTTCCCGATTCCACAGCATCGACATCTCGCCAAAGACGTCGCCCTCCTTGAGCTCGGCGATGACGAGCTCGTCGCCGTCGTCGTGCAGGTCGAGGACCTCGCAGCGACCCGCCAACACCACATAGAGCCCGTCGCCAGGCTTCTCGCGGGTGAGAAACGTGGTGCCGGTCTCGACCTGGCGGCTCATGAATTTCTCGACGAGGAGCTTTTTGTCGGAGGTCGAAAACGGCGCAAAGATGGGGCTCGTCTTGAGCAGATTCGCGATGAGGCGGTTTTTGTGGAACCGCTTCATCACCTCGGCCACCGACGGATATTGGGCGGTCATGTCGGCCAGCAGTTCGCGAGAAATCACGAAGAGCATGGTCTCTTCGGTGCAGATGACGCTGGCGGTGCGAGGGGCATCAGACAGCAGCGCCATCTCGCCAAAGAAGGTGCCGTCGCTCAACTCGGCCAGCACCACCTGCCCCTGCTCGGTGTCGCGCACCACCTTCACGCGCCCCTGGATGATGATGAAGATGGCGTGGCCGGGCTCGCCCTCGACGATGAGCGCTTCGTCCGCCCTCGCCACCCGCAGGTCCATGCGCTCGGTCAGCGCGACGAAGGCGTCGCGAGGCAGGTCGGAGAAGAGCGGAATCGGCGGCACCTTGTCGACGTCGATCTGGGCATCCTCGAGCTGCAGTTCGATGATGTCGGCGCCGTCGTCGTCGTCGCTGTCATCGATGTGGACCTCCTCGGCGCCCGCGTCGCTGACGTCGCTGCCGCCGTCGACAGCCGGCACGTCGGCGCTGCTCGACCCCGCCAGCAGGTTCTCGCCGGGCACCATGTCGAGCAGCTCTTCAAAGCTCGGCAGGGCGGCATTGATGGCCGCCGCCAAGATGGGCGCCCCCGCCAACGACGGTCGTGAGACGTATTCGGTGCCGATGATGACGGGTTCTGAGCCGGCGGCGTCGAGGTCGATGTCGACGGGCAGATCGTCCGACGGGATCGGTGGCGGTGGCGCCGGCAGCATCGCCGCGGCGGCGCGGGTGAGTTCTTCGACGCTGCTGGCCGCCGAGCGACCCAGCGCGACCCCGGGCCGGGCCGACGCCGACGCCGACGCCGACACCAACGGCAGCGGGTCGACCGACATGTCGAGGTCGTGGACCACCGCCCGCGGCGGCGGCGGCACGTCGTCATCGGGAAAGCGACGCACCTGACTGGCGGCGACGCCGCGGATGGAGGCCGCCGACCTCTTGCCGCCCACCATGGCGGCACCCATGGCGATGGGCATCTGCACGACGTTCTCACCGCCACCACGTCGACGAGTGGAGAGGTCGGCCAGGATGGTCTGGGTCTCTGTATGGCTCGGCGCAATCTGCAGGATGATCTTGCAGTCCGCGATGGCCTTCAGCAGCAGACCGTCGGCGGCGTAGGCGCCGGCGACGCTTTGGTACAGCTGCACGGCGCGATCGGTGCGACCAAGGCGAGCATGGAGTTCCGCGAGCTTCTGCCGGGCCGTCAGGTCGTGGCTCTCAGCCTTGACCACCTTCTCGAAGCACGCACACGCCTCCTCGAATTTGCCCTTGGCACTGAGCCTCGCCGCGTCTTCCTTCAACTTGCGAATCTTGTCTGACATGCGTGCTCCACACCCGGCTGCTCGTCGGCGGCGGCAGCATCGCACTCGCGTCGCCGAAGCTCCAAGCGGCGTCGCACCACCGACCACGCGAGCAGGTGGGTCTGTTGTCTACATGCCATCAAACCGCGCCCCGACGCCGTCTTGGACGATCAAGGAGCGGGAGCGGCGGCGGCGGCGACGGCGTCGACGGTGATGAAGACGCTGTCGAGGCTGTCGTTGTCGAAGTCGGGGACGGCGACGCCGTCGAGGTGGACGACGAGGTCGCCGGCACCGTTGTCAGCGGCGGCCCCGCTGCGCACCGTCAGGCTGCTCTGGCCCAGGTCCTGACCCCCGATGGCCCCCGTCGACACCACCCAGCTGAGGCCGTCACGCTCAAAGCGCCCGAAGGCCGCGCTGTTGCCGCCATCGAGGGTGAACGGGGCTGCCTGGACCTCGGCGCCGAAGGACTGCACATCCCACGACCAGCGCGGGTCCGACGCCATGACGACGTGGGGCCCCGCCTCGCTGCTGGCTGCCGTCAGACACAGCCTCTCTGCAAACGACACCGACGACGCCTCCACCACGCCGATGGGGCAATCGTCGTCAACCACCTCGTTGCCACCGTCGACGGCGCCGTCATCGACCGCGGCGCAGCCGACGACGACGGCCAACGACGCCGTCGTCAGCACGCTGATCAGGCGGGTCATGCGGGTCGGGTGGAGGCCCTGCCCGGTCATGGGCAGGGCGCCAGACCCAGATGGTCGCACAAGACGTCGACGTCAGCGTGCATCACCGCCAACGTCCGCGCCGCCGGACTGATGAAGCCCGTGCCACTGGCGTGATCAAGGAAGGTCTGCAGCGGCCCCCAATACGACACGCCGTCGACGCTGACGTCGAGCATGCCGATGGGTTTGCTGTGCTTGCCGATGACGCGCCACGTGAGCTGCTCAAACAGCTCGTCGAGGGTGCCGTAGCCGCCCGGCAGCGCGACGATGACGTCGGCGCGCTCGACCATGGCCTGCTTGCGGGCGTGCATGTCCTTGACGCGCACCAACTCGATGCCCGCCGGCGGCACCTCTTTGCCGATGAGCTCGTCGGGCAAGATGCCGGTGACGGCGCCACCGTGGGCGAGGCAGCCGTCGGCGACAGCCCCCATCATGCCGGCGTGGTGGCCGCCGTAGACGATGCCCCAGCCACGAACAGCGACGGCCTGGCCAAAGGCAAACGCCGCCGCCGTGAAGACGGGG
>CAJBHN010000196.1 GCA_903952805.1 uncultured Myxococcales bacterium
GAACCCCGACGCCGCGAAGCTCTACACGGCGATGAAGGGCGGCATGACGGGCCTGGGCACCGACGAAGAAGCCATCCACGACGTCCTGCGCGGCAAGACCCCCGAGCAGGTGAAGGCGCTGAGGGCCGCCTACGCGGATCGCTATCCGGGCCGCACCCTCGACGCCGACATCAAGAGCGAGCTCAGCGGCGACGACCTCAAGGCTGCGCAGCGCGTGCTCACGGCGAAGAAGCCGCTTGTGCCATCTGTCGACGTCAAAAAGCCTGCGGAGCTGCTCAAGACGTTGTCGTCGGCGTCGCCGAAGGAGCGTGCGGCGATCGCCGCGGCTCACGAACGCGAGCACGGCAAGAGCCTCGCCAGCGACGTCGGCCGCCTGGGTGGCGATGACGGCATCCGCGCGAAGGCGCTGCTCGCCAACAACGACGGCCTCGACAAAGCGGCCCAGCTGCATACGGCGATGAAGGGCCTCGGCACCGACGAAAAAGCGATCGACACCGTGTTGTCGTCGTCGACGCCGGCCGACCGCAAGGCGATCGAGTCCGAGTATCACAAGCAGTACGGCACGTCGTTGCGTTCGGCGCTCGGCCAGGAGCTGAGCGGCACCGACCTCGACCTCGCCACCGCCCACCTCGACAACGACAAGGGTGCAGCCACAGCGGCCCGCCTGCGCGCGGCGATGAGCGGTATCGGCACCGACAAGGCCGCGATCGACAGCGCCTTCGACGGCACGTCGGCCGCAGATCGCGCCCGCGCCGCGACGGTGTTTCAAGCCAAGACCGGCCGCAGCCTCGACGCCGCGTTTGCGAGCGAGCTGCGCGGCGCCGACCTCGCCGATGCCCGCACGCTGGCAAAGACTGGCGCGCTCGGCGATGTGCAACGGCTCGACCGGGCGATGCGCATGACGGGCACCAACGAGGGCGAGCTCAAGGCCGTCCTCGAAGGAAAGACCAAGGGCGAAATCGACGCGCTGTCGACGTCGTACCAGGCAAAGACGGGTCGTTCGCTGCGCGAAGATCTGCACGGCGAGCTCGGCGGTCGCGACCAGTTCGACGTCGACATGCTGCTGCGCGGCACCGTCGATCTCACGACCGATGCCGGTCTGCGCGAAGCGGTCTCGCGCGCGAAGCAGGCCCGCGACTTCGAACGCGCCGGTCTCGGCAACGTCGTCGGCTCGGCGCTCACGGCGATCGGTGGCAACGGCCGCGTGCTCGACCACAGCACCGAGCGGCTTGAGACAGCGCTCTCGTCGGCGACGCAGGCCGATGGCTCGTTGAGCGCCGATGGTGCGGATCGTCTGCGCACGTTGCTCGGCTATCAAAAGAGCGACGTCGACAGCTACCGCGACGCCAGAGACAGCGCCGCCGACGCCGCCGGCACGGGCGCCGCCGTCGTCGCCGGCATCGCCGTCACCGTCGCCACCGCTGGTGCCGCCGCCCCGCTCGTGATCGCCGCCGGTGTCGGTGCTGGTGCCGCGGCCAAGGGCCTCGTCGGCGCCACGGTGCGTGGGCAGGCCACCGAGGATGCGACGTGGAGCGACATGCGCAAGGGCGCCGTCGACGGCCTCGCCGGTGCCGTCGGTGGTGTCGCCTCGCGCGGTGTCGCGCAGGTCGTGAGCCGCACGATGACGGCGGGCGAAAGCGTGATCGCGCGTGCCGGCGTGCGCGTCGCGACCCAGGTCGACGGCGTCGCCTCGCGCGGCTTCGTCGGCAAAGCCGTCGAGAACTCGCTGACGGGTGGCGCGCGCGGCTCGATCGGCGGCGGCGTCACTGCTGGCGGTGCGGCGATCGTCGACCCCAATACGTATAAAGGCGACCTCGTGACGAGCCTCACCGCGGTGGCGACGGCGACGACGCGCGGCGCGTTCACGGGTCTGGTCAGCGGCTTCAACCCGAGCGGCGTGTTGGCCACCGGTGCTGTCGGCACGATAGCGCCACACCTGCAGAAGGCGACCAACGCCACGCTCGCGCGCGCCGGTCTCGACGTGCAGCGTCAGGTCGACAGGCTCGCCGCCGATGGCCGCGTGTTGCAGACGACGACGGCGAAGCTCGTCACCGAAACGCCGAAGGGCGTGCTGACGGGTGGCATGTCCGCGTCGTTGGCGGCGCTGTTTTCGGGCAACCCCGAAGACATGGTGTCGGCGGCCGTCGACGGCGCGGTCGCCAAAACCGAGGGTGCGGCGAGCGGTACGGCGACCGATCTCGTGAAGGAGACGCTGCAGCGGCGCATCCGCCGTCCCTGATCGGTCGACGACGCCTCAGCGCTGGCGTCGCGGCAGCGTCAACACCTTGCCCTCGGCGCTGGATCGCACGGTCACGGCACCAGCCCGCGAAGCGGTGGCTCGTGCCGGGCGCGGTGCCGCGATCAAAACAGCCGCAGCTGCCCCGTGGCCGGCCGCTGAAATGTCGACGGCGTGTCCCGCCAGAAGGTGCCGTCGTGGGCCCGCTCCTGGCCGTCGACGACGTTGTCGGCGGGTTCATGGTGGGTGTTCAAGCCCAGGCGCCTGGTGACCGATTGAAAGAGGGCGCTGATGGCCGCCGCGGTGGCCCCCTCGCCGGTCTGGCGGGTGCCGAAGCGGCCATCGTACAAGGCATCGCCGCCGCGGGTGTCGACGACACGAGCCATGATCTTGTCGGCCCGCAGCGGAAACGCCGCCCGCAGCCGATGCTCAAAGACGCCAGCGACATTGCCCGGCAGGCGCAGCATCACCCACCCGGCACTGACGGCGCCGGCGTCGCGGGCGGCCTCGAGGATTTTCGGCATGTCGCTGTCGTTGAGGCCGGGAATGATGGGGGCGGTCATCACTCCCACCCGCAGCCCCGCCTTGCTCAAGGTCTCGATGATCCGCAGCCGCCGGGCCGGCGTGGCGACGCCGGGCTCGATGGCCCGGGCCTTTTTGTCGTCGATGAAGGGAATCGAGATGCTGATGCCCACGCGGGCCACGCGCTGCAATTCGAGCAGCACGTCGAGGTCGCGTTCAATCAGCGGGCTCTTGGTGATGATGCCGACCGGGTTGCGGTAGGCCGCGCACACCTCGAGGCAGCCGCGGGTCAGGCGATAGCTGGCTTCGAGGGGCTGGTAGCAGTCGGTGACGCCGGAAAACACGACGGTGTCGCCCCGCCAGGATCGCTTGTCGAAGGCAGCCTTGAGCAGGGCCGGCGCCTCGGGCTTGACGATGATGCGGGTGTCGAAGTCGGTGCCGGCGCCGAGGGAGAGATACTCATGGGTGGGGCGGGCGTAGCAGTAGGCGCACGCATGCTGACAGCCGCGATAGGGGTTCACGCTGTAGTCAAAGCCGATGTCGGGGCTCGTGTTCTTCGACAAGATTTCGCGGCTGTGGTCGTGCTGCACAACGACGCGGACCCCGGGGTCCATCCCCTCGAGGTAGTGGGCCTCGGCACTGGCAAAGGGATTGGGCGGGTTGTCGACCGGCCGCAGGGCCCGCTGGCCGCCGTCAGCCTTGCCGTCGACAACGCCGGTGACCTCATCCTCGTCGAGGACCACGTGGAGGGCGCGGGACCGTGGTGGGGGGGGCGGGGACGACATGGTCTGAACATATGTTCATACGTGGCCGCCGACAACGACGCTCCCGGCCGTCCCGGACCGGCGGCAGGTCGGTTGACAACGCCGTCGACGACGACGACAGCACCCCCATGTCACGTGTTGCCCTCGTCTTTGGCGTCGTTGTCTCTGCCCTGTGGTCCGCGGGTCTGTTGGCCCATGAAGGCCACGCCGCCACCCCCGCCCATGTCCACGTCGCCAGCGGCGTCCCCGTCGATGTCGGCGCCGCCATCGCCGGCATCCTGGCTGGCACCGGCGCCATCGCCATCATCGTGCGCCGCCAGCGCCGCTGAGCGTCGTCGCCATGGACGTCGTCATGCCCGGTGCCCATCTCCATCTTGACGCCGTCGGCGGCGTGGCCGGCGACATGTTCGCCGCGGCCATGGTCGATCTCTGGCCCGAACTGATGGCCGGGCTTGAGCCGCTGCTGCGTTCGGCGGGGTTGGCTGACGACGTGGTCATCGGCGTCGTCGACCACCATGACGAGGTGTTTCGCGGCCGGCGCTTTGTCGTCGACGACCCTCGCGAGCGGGCCCGGCGCCGTGGTCCGGGCAGCTTTGTGTTTCAACGCCAACATGCCCAGCACGCCGGCCACGCCCATGTGCCCTTCAAGGGCATCCTCGCCGGCATCGCTGGCAGCACCCTCAGCGACGGCGCCAAGGCTCGCGCCACCGACATCTTCACCCGCCTCGCCTTCGCCGAGGGCGGCGTCCACGGTTTGCCCCTCGACGACGTGGCGTTTCATGAGGTTGGCAGTCAGGACAGCGTCGCCGACATCGTCACCGCCGCCATCTTCCTGGATCGCCTTGAGGCCAGGTATGGGCCGTTGACGGCGTCGGTGTCGTCGTTGCCGCTGGGCTCGGGCCGCGTGATGACCGCCCACGGCGAGCTGCCGGTGCCGGCTCCCGCCACGCTGGCGCTGATGCAGGGTCTGCTGGTGCACGACGACGGCCGCGCTGGCGAACGCGTCACCCCCACCGGCGCCGCCATCGTCAAACACCTGGTCGGCGACGCTGTCAGCCCGCGCCAGCCGGGTGTGTTGGCTGGCATGGGTGTCGGCTTTGGCACCCGCACCTTTGTTGGCCTGTCGAACATTGTGCGCGTCACGCTGAGTGTCGCTCCAGCGTCGTCGTCGTCGTCGTCGTCGTCGTCGTCGACCACGGCGCTCGCCGCGGCCTGGCCGTGGCAGCGTCGGCCGCTGCAGGTGCTGGCCTGCGAGATCGACGACATGAGCGCCGAAGAACTGGGCCATGCCGCCGAGCAGTTGCGGGCCACCGATGGCGTCACCGACGTCATCCTCGAGCCGGTGTTCATGAAAAAAGGTCGCCCCGGGACCCGCGTGCAGGTGCTGTGCGCCCCCGCCGCCACCGACGCTGTCGTCGCCGCCGTTTTTGTGCACACGAGCACCCTCGGGGTTCGGGTGCTGATGGCCGAACGCCGCGAGCTGACCCGCCACGACGAAGTCAGCGCCTCTGGCCTGCGTCGAAAGCGGGCTCGACGGCCGGGGAACGACAGCACCGTCAAAGTCGAGCACGACGTCGTCGAGGGCGACAGTCTGCAGGCGCGTCGCCGCCATCGCCAGCACGGTGAGGAGCAAGATGGCTAGTCGCGTCCACCTCGAGGACCGGCTGCGGTCCCTCGGTCGCTTTGCCGTCGCCGTCTCGGGTGGCGTCGACAGCTTGACGCTGGCGGCGTTGGCCTGGTCCCTGCGCCCCGCCGTCGACGTCAGCCTGTATTTCGCTGACAGTGCCGCCGTCCCCGGCCACGCCCGTCGCCGCGTCCACGACGTCGCCCTGGCTCGCGGCTGGCACGTGCAGGTGCTCGACGCCGGCGAGGTTGACGACCCTGCCTACCAAAACAACCCCGTCGACCGCTGCTACCACTGCAAAAGCCACCTGTTTGACGCCGTCAAGCAGCGCACGGACGTGCCGGTGTGCACCGGCGCCAACCTCGACGACACCAGCGATTTCCGCCCCGGTCGCATCGCTGCCCGTGAGCGCGACGTGTGCGAGCCCTTCGTCGACGCTGGCTACACCAAGGACGACGTCCGCGCCCTCGCCCGCGACCTCGACCTCGGCGACATCGCCGAACTGCCGGCGTCGCCGTGTTTGTCATCGCGGGTCGAGACCGGCGTGGCCATCGACCATGCCTTGTTGCAGGTCATCGACGCCGTCGAAGGTGCCGTGCGCGACCTCGGCAGTCGGGTGGTGCGTTGCCGCATCCGCAAGAGCGCGGCCGTCATCGAACACGATGGCCTCGTCGCCGACGACGTCGTCATCGCCGCTGCGACCCCGTTGCTTCACGTCCACGGCCTGCGCTTGCCGGTGCAGGCGTCGGGCTATCGACAGGGCAGTGCGTTTTTGAGGGTGCTGGCATGAATGAATCCAACGACGTCAAGACGGTCGCCAACGAGGTCAACCTCGACCTCGACCGCGCTCTGCGCATTGGCCTGCCCGAGGCCATTTTCTCCGCCGGCAAATCGCAGGCCCAGCTCGAGCGCATCCTCAGCGAGGTTGAGGCCGCCGGGCGTCCCCTGTTGTTGACGCGCTTGTCCGCCGAGCAGGCGTCGAAGTTGTCGCCTCGCTTCGCCCTCGACTACGACGTCGTGTCGCGTACGGCGTATTTTCAGTGGACGAGCACCACGCCAGCGGCGCGGCGGGGCAGCGTCGCCGTCGTCAGCGCCGGCAGCACCGATGTGCCGGTGGCGCGCGAAGCCGTGCGCACCCTCGCCTTCCACCACCTGCAGCCCCTGCAGGTCTACGACGTCGGCGTCGCCGGCTTGCATCGTTACCTGGCTCGCGCCGACGAGCTGCGCAAGGTCGATGTCCTCGTCGTCTGCGCCGGCATGGACGCGGCCCTGGTGAGCGTCATCGGCGGCGACGTCCCTGGCGTCGTCATCGCGGTGCCGACGTCGGTCGGCTATGGCGTCGCCACCGGCGGGACGTCGGCGTTGCATGCGTCGCTGGCGTCGTGCGCGTCGGGGGTGGTCGTCGTCAACATCGACAACGGCTACGGTGGCGCCTGCGCGGCGCTGCGGGCCCTGCGTTTGGTGCGCTGAGGACTCAGGGCCGCCAGGTGACCCCGGGAAAGAGGGGGCCGTTGTCGATGAGGCGAACCCCGCCGATGGTGGCGGCGATGAGCAAGCGCGACTCCCTCTCGACGCGGGCCACCGGCAACACATGCCGGGCATCACGGACCTCGACGTAGTGCAGCTCGACGCCGGGGGTCGCGGTCAACACCGCGCGCGCTTCGGCGGCGATGACGCGGGCTTCCCGTTCGCCCCGCTGCAGGGCGTCTTGACCTGCGACCAGGGCGCGCGACAGACAGCGAGCCCGCTGCCGGTCGTCGGGGGACAAGCGGGCGTTACGCGACGACAAGGCGACGCCGTCGAGCTCGCGAATGATGGGCATGGGCACGATTTCCGTCGGCAGCCGGAGGTCCTTGACGAGCCGCTGCACCAACAGCAGTTGCTGGTAGTCCTTCTCGCCGAATATCGCCGAGTGGGGCTGCACGATGGACAACAGCAGGGTCACGACGGTCAGGACACCGTCGAAGTGGCCCGCGCGGTCTTTACCCTCGAGGTCATTGGCGAGGGTGCCCGCCACGACGCGGGTGTCGAAACCCGGTGGATACACCTCGTCGACACCGGGGGCGAAGACGTAGTCGACACCGCAGCGCGCGCACAGGTCGACATCGGCATCGAGGACGCGCGGATAGCGGGCGAGGTCGCTGACGTCGCCAAACTGCTTGGGGTTGACAAAGATGGAGACCACCACGACGTCGGAGCGGCGCCGGGCTTCGTCAAACAGCGCGGCATGACCGCTGTGCAGGGCTCCCATCGTGGGCACAAAGCCGATGGTGGCGCCGGCGGCCCGGGCCGCCAACATGCGCGATTGGACTTCGCTGGCGGTCGTGAGCACCGTGGTGCGCGCCGGCCGCACCACCGAGGGAACAAATCCGACGGACTTGCTCGGGGTCTTGCTCGGGGTCTTGCTCCGGGTCTTGGTCGCAGACTTGGTCGCGGCCTTGGTCTTGGTCTTGGTCTTGGTCTTGGTCTTGGTCTTGGTCAGGGTCTTGTTCGCGGTCTTGGTCGCGGCCTTGCCAGCCGTGGCCCTGGTGCTCGCTCCGGCGGCGCTCGAGGCTGCGCGGGTGGCGGGGCGGGGGGCGACCTTCTTGGAGGGCGTGATGCGGCTCATGGGCGCACGTTGGCGGAAAGTCCGGTGTGCTAGCAAGTGCTCATGTCAGACCTTCACTCCGTGACTATGATCTCCATTGACGAAACGGGTGGGCGCCAGGTGCTCATGACCCTCGACACCGAGCACACCTCCGTGCGGCACAGCCATCGGGTCGCCGGCCAATATGTGAAGTTGGCCCTCTACGCCGACGACGTGGTGCGTCCCTACGCCGTCGCGAGCAAGCCGGGCGCACCCAATCTGGAGATCCTCGTCAAGGCTCCCGAGGAACGCCTCGCCCAACTGGTGGGGCTCAAGAGCGGCGATCGAGTCCGCGTGTCGGCTTGTATGGGCAACGGCTACGACATGGAGGCGCTGCGCGGGCGACATGTGTGGCTCGTCGGCGTTGGCAGTGGCATCGCCCCCCTGCGCTCCTGTTTGGAAGTCATGCTCGATGAACGCATGGCCTATCGGGACATCACGCTGCTGTACGGCGTGCGCGACCCGACGGAGTTGGTCTTTCAGGCCCGCTTTGGACAATGGGCGGGGCTCGGTGTCCGGGTCGTGCCGGTGGTGTCGGGGGCCCACGTGGTCGAGGCTGACTGGGCTGGCGCTCGCGGTCACGTACAAGACCATTTGCCTGCATCGTTGCCCCATCCCGAGCACACGGTGGCGGTGGTGTGCGGGTTGCCCGACATGGAAAAGGCCGTGGCTGCCGCCTTGCTTGAACGCGGGGTCGGTCCTGATCGCGTGCTGCGAAACTGGTAGCGTCCCGTCGTGACAACCACACCGATGCACATCCTGGTCGCTGACGACGACGCCGCCATCCGTGACCTGCTCGCACGAGGACTGCGTGGTGACTTCAACGTCTTGTTGGCCATCGACGGCAACGCGGCCCTGACGGCGCTGGAGACCCTGCGCCCCGACGCCATCCTCGTCGACGAGATGATGCCAGGGGCCACGGGCACCCAGGTGTTGCTCCGGGCCAAGGAGCTGTGGCCCGATGTCCCCAGGTTGTTGATGACGGCGTCGTCGGACGTCACGGCGGCCATGCGCGCGGTCAACCGCGGCGAAGTGCATCGCTTCTATACCAAGCCCTTGCGCCTCGCCGAGATCCGCCGCGCCATCATCGAGCTGGTGAGTCGAGCCCGCGCCGATGCTGCACTGCGGGTCGAGTTGCTGGCGTTGCGGGCGGTCCAAAGCTTTTCCACCCAGCCAAGCAGGGTGGCCATCCTGTGTGAAGGCGAGATTGGCGAGAGGCTGGAACGAGCGGCTCGTCGTAGGGGCTTCAATGTCGTTCGTGCCTTGCGCAAAGAGGCGATGGAGGAAGTCATCGGCGCCGGCGGCTGCGACGTCGTTGTCGTCGACGTTGATGTCGGCGACCAGAACCTGGCCGAGATGACCCAGCTGGTTCGTCGCGTCGACGTCGGCACGAGTCTCATCCTGGTCGATGCGACCGGCAGCATGGCGTCACTCACCAAGGCGTTTCAGTTCGGCGCGGTAGACTGTCTGATGCCGCCATGGCTCGACGATGTGATGTTGTCGGTGCGGTTGGAGCGAGCCGCCGCTCGACCCCGGGAGCGCTCCGAATTGCGACGATTGACCCATGACCTGGTCGCGGCCAACCGAGAGTTGGCTTTCGCCAACCGGCGTGTCGAAGAGGGTCAGGTCAAGCTGCTCGGAGGCCTCGTGCGGGCCCTGGAGGCGCGCGATCCCTACACCGCTGGCCACACCGACCGCGTCGCCAGCATCAGCGTCCGCTGCGGCTCTGCCCTGGGGTTGGGCACCGTTGCCCTGGAGACCATTCGGGTCGGCGCCTTGTTGCACGACATCGGCAAGATCGGGATTCGCGACGACATGCTGTACAAGCCCGGTCGCCTGACGCCTGCAGAGTACGAGGCCATCAAAGCCCACACGACCATCGGCGCCCGGATCTTGGAGGGCATAGAATCGCTCGCCTGCGTCGTGCCGATTGTGCGTGGGCACCACGAGCGGCCCGATGGCCGAGGTTACCCCGACGGGGTCTCCGCCAGCGATTTGCCGTTGGAGGTCCGCATCGTCTCGGGGGCCGACGTCCTCGACGCCATCACCTCCACCCGTCCCTACCGGCCGGCCAGCGGCGTCGACGAGGCGTTTGAAGTTCTGGCCACGCTCGCCGGTGGTCAGCTCGATGCAGACGTCGTCAATGCCTTGCGGGGGCTGCACCGCGAGGGTCGCATCGACGACCTGCTGCAGCACGATCAGTGACGGCGGCGGCCGCCCCACCAGCCCCTGTGCTCAGAAGGCGCTGCCGACGCCGAGGAAGAAGTTGATGGGTTGATCGAAGTTGCGGCGCGTGACCGGCACACTCCACTCAAAACGAAACGGCAACACCGGCGTTTCCAGCAGCAGCCCAAAACCCACCGACATCATCAAGTTGCCGACGAGGAATTCGGTGTCGCGCTCAATGGTGCCGCCAAAAATCTTCGCGAGTTCGTCCTCGCCGTAGGCATTGCCGAAGTCGGTGAAGACAAAGCCGCGAATGGGGGCGCCGGGCCACACCGGTGCTTCCAGTTCCAGGTTCTGCACCACCTTGAGCACCCCGCCGACGTCGGCGAGGACGGGAGCGCCATCGACCGTCGGCAAAGATTGTCGGGGTCCGATGCTGCGCGGAAAAAATCCGCGCACGCTGCCCAGGCCGCCCAGGAAATACCGATCGGTCACCGGAGCGCTGCCGCCCAGGGGATTCACGACGCCACCCAACTGGGTGTTGCTCTTGAGGGTGATGTCCCACAGTGGCGACCAGAAGGCGCGGACATTGGCCTGGCCCTCAATGAAGCTGAGCCCCGACGCGGTCCATGGTCCAGCGGTGGCGCCGTCGACGGAGACGAGCAGGCCGTTTCTCGGCGACAGGCCTCCCTCGCGTGAATCGTAGCCAGCACGAAATTCCAGCGTGTTGCGGAAGGTGTCCTGGGGCAGCAGCGACGACGATTGCAGCCGCTTGTCGTCATAGGCGACGACGCCGCCGTATTCGAGGCCAAGGCCACCGCCGACGAAGAGCCGGGCGGGACCACCAAGGCGATAGCCGAGTTCGTGGGCGTAATTGGCGCGCATGGAGCCGCCAAAAACCGAAGCAATGCTGAAGTCACGGTAGCGCAACTCGCGGCGGTGGGCCTCGATGGTGGCGACGGAGCGGGTCCCCAACAGGCGGGGCTCGCTGAGTGAGGCGTCAAACAAGAAGCGCAGGGCCGAAGACTGCACAGACGCGAAGCCCTGCAGGCCCGAGCCCAGCAGATTTCGATCGCCGGCGACGCCAATGAAGATGAAGCCTTCGTTGGCGTCGCCAAAAAACGCCGGCGACAACAGCCAGGTGGTGGTTTCGGCGACGACGAATTCGACGTCGACCACGGCTTCGCCAGAGGCGACGACGCCAGCGTCGTCTGTGGCGACGGGGACCGCGCGTCCCTGGGCCGACACCAGCAGTCCCGTTTGCATGAGGTTGCGCTCGGACCGTTTGACGTCGGTGTGTTTGTAGAGAGCGCCAGCCTTGACCTCGAGCTCGCGCAGCAGCACGTGGGGCATGGTGCCTTTGTTGCCGGCCAGACGAACCTCGCGCACGGTGGCGAGGGGCCCCTTCACCATCGACAAGGTGATGGCGATGCCTTTTTTGTCCTCGGCGTGGGACGGCGGCGCGCCCACGGCCAGTTGCTGCTCAAAGCGGGCGAATGGGTAGCCCAGCTCTCGCCAGGCATCCAGCAAAGGGTCTGCCTGCGTCTGCAGCGTGACGAGGTCGGCGACCGAGCCGTCTTTGATCGCCACCCGCTCGCGCAGGGCGATTGGATCGGCCCCGTCGGGGAGGTCGCCGGCGATGGTCAGTGAGGACAACTCGTATTGGGCGCCTTCGACGACGGCGAGGGTCACCTGCAGGCCCGACAAATCCGATGACGCAGTCACGCGGGTTTCCATGACGCGGGCCTCGAGGAAGCCGCGCTGGTAATAGTTGTACACGAGGCGCTGCTGGTCCTGGTCGAGGTAGGGACGGTGATAAAGGCCCGCCCTCGTCAGCGCACCGAGCGGCTCAGGGGGGCGAGAGAAGAACCCCGCGCGCAAATCAGCGTCGGAGACCAACTCGTTGCCGACGATGGAGACCTCTTTCAGTTCAGCCCGGTCGCCGGCGGTGACAGCGAAACGGGCCCGTGGTCCCGCGCCGCCGTCGACGACCTCGACGCTGACCGTCGCGGTCAAAAAGCCGCGGGCGCGGTGTTGGCGGGTGACCTCTTCGGCGTCGTCCTTGAGCAGTTCGACGTCGAGCGGTGCGCCGACTTTAGACTGCAGAAAGCCCAGAAAAGTCTCGGTGCGAAAATAGCTGGAGCCAACGACGTCGACGCCCGTCAAAACCTCGACGTTGGCCGAGGCGTCGGTAACGACGTCGGCAGGGAGAGCGTCGTCGATGGCTGCTGGTGGGGTTGATCCACTCCCACTGCCGGCGGACTGCGCGAGGGCAGAGGCGCTGACGCCGAGACACA
>CAJBHN010000197.1 GCA_903952805.1 uncultured Myxococcales bacterium
GCCTTCGAGCAGGCCGCCGCCAAACGGCTGGTCGACTGGCGCGTCCGTCATGGCGACGACGCCCAGCGGACCGCCCCCGACCGCGCCGCCGTCGTGGCCCAGCAGGAGCGCGTCAAGGCGACCGAGGCCCTCAAGGAGCGGCTGGTGCTGCGCGCCCCCATCTCGGGTCGCGTCGAGGGGGTCGTCGTCGGCGTCGGCGACGCCGTCACCGAAGGCATGGCGCTGGTGGCGGTCATGGACACCGCGGCCACCCATGCCACCGCCTGGGTCCCCGAAGACACCGCCTGGCGCGTGCAGCCCGGCGACCAGGTGCGGCTGCGCTCCGTCGACGGCCGCGCCATCGGCCTGCAGGGTCACGTGCGGGCCCTGGGCGGCGGCATCGTCGAGGGCCCCGCGCGGCTGCGGGTGTTGCCTGGCGAGGCCCTGTTTGGCCGCGCCGTCTACATCGACCTCGACCCCATCCCCGAGCACGCCGGCGCCGACGGCCACAGCCTGGCCCCCCTGCCCGGTCAGACCTACGAGGCCAACTTCCTCGGCGCCGGCCCCACCAGCCCCCGCACCCCGTGAGCGATGACCAGCGATGACCCACTTGTCCTCAACGCTGTCTTCGACGCTGTCCTCGACGCTGACCCTGTTGGCGACGGTGGCCTGCCTGGCGGCGAGCAGTGCCGACGCCAGCGAGGGCGCCAAATCCATCGACCCCGACGCCGCCGTCGCCCTCGCCCTGGAGCGCAGCGACGTCGTCAAAGCGGCCCAGTTGGCGGCGCAGGTGGTGCATGTGGATGAAACGGCCACCAGGCTGGAGAGCCTTGAACTGCAGCTGGGCCATCGCTCCCTCACCAGCGCCGCGTCGTCGGTGGACCCCTTCGACGACAGCCAGATCGGGCTGAGCTGGCGGCTGCCGGGGCTCGCTGACTTTGGGCTGCGTCAGGCCGCTGGCCAACAGCTGGCCAGCGCCGAGTGGCGCGACGTTGAGGTCGAGCGCTCCGACCTCGCCCTCGAGGTGCGCGAGCTGCATGCCGAGGTGTTGTCGCTGCGGGCGCAGCAGGCGTTGTCGACGCAAAGACTGGCGCTCTTCGAAGTGGTGGCCAGGGCTCAGGGTGAGCTCGTGCGCGAGCGAGTGGGGACGCCGCTGGATGCCGGGCTGACCTCGCTCGACATCCTCGACGCCCGCGCCGAATCGGCCGACCAGCAGGGGGAACTCAGTCGCGTGGAGCAGCGCCTGGCGTCGCTGTTGGGCATGCCGTTGCCCTTGCTGCTGGCGCCACCGTCGAAACCCCTGTGCACGAGCCCGGGCGACGACGACGATGCGCTGCGCTCGCTGCTGGAGGCCGGGCGGAGCCGGTCGGCGCGCTTGAACGCGATCGACGCCCGGCTGCACGCCGTCGCCCTCAAAAGCACGGGCAACTGGCTGCGCTTTGTGCCGTGGATCAACAGCGTGCAGGTCGGCTATCTGCCCCAGGCTGACACCGCTGGCGAGGTGCGGGCCCGCGTCGACGTCACGCTGCCGTTCTTTGAGCCTCTCAGCCCCGAACTGCGGGTGCTGTCGTTGCAGACCGAGCGCTTGCAGGCCTTGCGGCGGGCGGCGTTGTCTGAGCTCGAGCAAAAGGTCCGCACCGCCCGTGATCGCCTGCAGAGCTATGTGCAATTGGTCGACGTCTACGAGACGGCCACCGCCTCCATCGATCTCAGCCAGGAGCTCGTGGAGCGCTCATTGGCCGCCGACGTCGTCGACGTTTTGCGCGTGACCACCGTGCAAGAGCGCGTGCTGCGAGCCCGCCGCCAGGGGCTGCGAGCCCACCTGCAATGCGACGTGGCCGCCATCGAGCTGCTGCGGGTGACAGACATGGTGGCGCCGCCGTCGACGCCGCCGTGGGCAGCCCCCTGATGGTGCCGGTCAGGCCTTCTTGAGGAACCTGGTCTTCAACACGATCACCGATTTGTTGACCTTGCCCTCGACGCAGGCGGGGTCGTCGGTCAGGCGGATGCCCTTCACCAGCGTGCCGCGCTTGGCGATGAAGTTGGCGCCCTTGACGTCGAGGTCTTGAATCAATGTGACCGAGTCTCCCTCCAACAGGGGCGTGCCGTTGCTGTCGACGTGGCCGCCACCAGCGCCGTCGTCGTCGCGGCTGGAACTGCCCACAGCGCCGGCGTCGGCCCAGGCCCGCACGTCGTCGTCGACGTAGATCTGCCCGAGCAGTTCCGTGGCCCACGGCACGGCCAGGCGGGGCAACAGGCGCAGCACCAGCACCTGCACGGCGGGGACGGTGCTCCAGGCGGCGTCCTTGAGGCCGTCCCAGGAGGCGGCGTCAAGGGCATCAGCCCCGTCGAGCGCAGCGTCGCAGGCACCACAGACGACGGCGCAGCGCTCGGCCGAGACCTCGGTGACGGGCGTGACGGCGTGGACCCGCAGCTCGTCGGTGCCCGCGCACAGCTCGCAGCGCCTGGAACACCGGGTGAAGAGTTCGCTCTCGAGGTGGGATGGGTTGATCACGCTGCGCTTGTACACCCCCGCCTGCGGGAGGGAAGCTCGACCCAACGACGGTGTCGTCGCTACTCGCAGGCGGCGCCGTTGACGTCGCCGCACGACGACAGCGCGCACAGCGTCGGCTCGCCGCTGCCATCGGGGAAACGGCCCAGGCCGACGTCGGCGACGGCGCCGGTCCAGGTGAGCTCGTCGACCTTCCCCTCGCCGATGAACAGCAGCACCTCTTCCGCCGCCGCCGACAGCTTGAACGGCAGGTGGTCGGTCCCCTGGGCCACGGTGTCATCGGCCCACAGCAGCAGTACGCCACCGGCGGGCACCGTCAGGCCGTCGAGGGCGAACTTGTCGGGCGTCGTGCGGTCGTCGGTGATGCTGACGCCGTCGAGGTCGATGTCGGCGTCGCTGTCGTTGAAGAGTTCGAGCCAATCGTCGGCCTCGCCGGCGCCGTCGACGCAGCTGGCGGCGTTGGCGGGCATCACTTCGTTGATGCGCAGATGGCTCGCGCGCGGATCGCTCGAGATGCCGGCCCCACCGCAGCCGGCGACAACGACGACGGCGACAACGACGACGGCAGCGACGACAAGCGGGGAGGCAAACGACGGGGTGCAACGCTGCATGGGATGACCTGTGGTGCGCTGTGTTCAACGGTGGGGCGCGGTGGGGCGCGCTGCGACATCTGTGGCACTGTCGGTGCCGGTGGGTGTAGCCGACGTCGCCAGCAGCCGCCACGCCACCGCAGCGACCAATCGAGACGCCGCGAAGCGGTCGCCTGGGGTTGACGAGAGCGACCGGGCGGGAGAGACGCAGCGCAGCAAACACCGTGGACCGTGTTCGTGGGTCAATCCTGGCCAACCAATGCGATCTCCGCACGCGCCGCGATGGCGCAAGCCAATGTGCCAAAGTGGATGTCTCCACGAGGCGCCGAGGCTGAAGGGACCGAGATGAAGACTGATTTCGCCAAGCAGGGCGAAGCCCCCCGCGACTGGTATGTGGTTGATGCCGAAGGACAGGTCCTCGGACGTCTGGCCTCGCAGATCGCCAATGTGCTCCGCGGCAAGAACAAGCCCACCTTCACGCCCCACGCCGACGCTGGCGACTTCATCGTCGTCATCAACGCCGACAAGATCGGTCTGTCCGGCAAGAAGGAAGACCAGAAGATCTACTGGCGCTACACCGGCTACTACGGCGGCGAGAAGGCCACGACCGCGGCCAAGATGCGCCAGACCCACCCCGAGCGCATCCTGCAGGCTGCCGTTCAGGGCATGCTCCCCAAGGGTCCCCTGGGCCGCCAGCAGCTGAAGAAGCTGAAGGTCTACGCTGGCACCGAGCACCCGCACGCGGCCCAGCAGCCCAAGCCCCTCACCCTCGCGACCTGAACGGTCCGAACTTCTTCTTTGATTTCAAGGATTTAAACTATGTCGAACACGCGTTTTTCGGCCACGGGCCGCCGCAAGGAAGCCAGCGCCCGGGTCTGGATCAAGGCCGGCACCGGCGCCATCACCGTCAACAACAAGGGCATCGAGCAGTACTTCAAGCGTGAAGTCCTGCGCATGATCCTCGCGCAGCCCTTCGAGGCCACCGAGCTCATGGGCCAGTACGATGTGCAGGCATCCGTCAAGGGTGGCGGCCTCTCCGGTCAGGCCGGCGCCGTGCGCCACGGCCTCGCCCGCGCCCTCGTCCTCGCCGACGAGACCCTCCGCCCCGCCCTCAAAAAGGCCGGCCTGCTGACCCGCGACGCCCGCGCCGTCGAGCGCAAGAAGTACGGTCGCCCCGGCGCCCGCAAGCGCTTCCAGTTCAGCAAGCGCTGAGTTGTGCTGGTCCCGGCGACCAAGACGACGGGAACACACACCAAAGCGGCGCCCAGTGGGCGCCGCATTTTTGTGGCTGTTCTGCCCGGCCCGGCCCCCTCCCCCGGGCCGGGCCACCGCTTGACGCCCCCTGAGAAAAACGCCGCCCCGTGATGTCGCCTGCCGCTGACCAGGCAGGGCCCAATTGTTCGTCAAAACGAACCTTCCCTCAAATAGTGCTGCCACTTGGTTTGTTATGACGAACCAAATAAAATATGGGCCGGTCGCACCTTCCGGTATCAACGATATGAAAATCTCGTCCGGTGCCGCCCCCGGCGGAAACGCAGTCTGTCGCGAAAAAATGACGGCCGTGCCCCAGGTCACCGGCCACAAGTGTGCTTTTTGACCCGAGAGTCCCTCGGTGTGCCACTGTCCGACGGGGCCAATATTTCGTCAGCCAATATCATCTTCGGTTCGTCGCGACGAACGAGCTTGGACACAACATGGGCTAAGACTGGTCAGTGCCCCGCCGCAAGTCCCCCGATCCACTCGCTGCCGCGATCGGCCTTCGTGTCCGCGCGCTCCGCGAAGCACAGGGCTACAACCTCGAGAAGCTGGCCTTCGAGGGTGGCCTGAGCTCCAAGGGCCACTTGTCCGACCTCGAACACGGCCGCCTGATTCCGACCGTCGGCACGCTGCAGTCGCTCGCCACCCATCTGGGCGTCGACCTGCTCGACCTGGTGACCTTCCCGGAAAAGAACATCCGCCACCGCATCATCGCCCGCACCGCCACCCTGCCCCAGTCGGTGCTGGTGCGTTGGAGCGCAGAAGCCGAGCAGTTCCCGGCGCTGCCGACGGCGACGACGAGGTCGCCCAAGCGCGTGCCTGTCACCGTCCACAGCGAACGTCCCAGCCGCGGTGCCGTCCCTCTCGTGCAGCTGCGCGCCGCCACCGCCGACCTGGCCGCCAAACGGCCGATGCAGCCCAGGCAATGGATCAAAATCGACACCCGCGTCCCCACCATGCCGGGCGCCTTTGCCGCCTACGTCCGCGGCTCGGCCATGATGCCCCGCATCTCTGACGGCGCCCTGTGCCTGTTTCGTCGTCCGGGGCCGGGCAATCGCAGCGGTCGCATTTTTCTGGTCTGGCACCGCGGTCTCGACCCGGTCGGCAACCAGGACCACGGCGACGATCTGCTCAAACTCGTCGAAAAGGGCCCGCGGGGGGCATGGACCATCCGCGCCCTCAACCCTGCGGTCGCCCCCATCGACGTCGACCCCGTCGTCGACGACGTGAGCGTGGTCGCCGAATTCGTCATGGTGCTGCAGGTGGCAGGACGTCCCACCGACACCGGCCGCTGAACCCACCTGCTCAGGCTCGTCTGGCTGTCTCGCGGTCGCGTTCGTCTGGACGAACGGAGACCCGCTGGATATTTCATGGTCTGTTCTTCGTGGTTTTGGCCCGCCGTCGACGCAGCAACTTGAGCCCTTGAGTCTTGCCATGGTGCCCCGCCGCAGTCAGGTCGACCCCCTTGCCGCCTCCATTGGCGCCCGCGTCCGGTCGCTGCGCCAGGCCAACGGCCTGACCCTGGCCAAGCTCGCCGCTGAGAGCGGGCTGGCGTCCAAGGGGCACCTCTCCGACCTTGAGCACGGGCGCCTGGTCCCCACCGTGGGGACCTTGCAGGCCCTCGCGAGCAAGCTCGGCGTCGAACTCCTCGATCTGCTGATCATCCCCGACAAAAATCCCCGCCACCGGCTCATCGCCCAATCCTCCGGGCTGCCCGACCCCGTGATGCTGCGGTGGCTCACCGAGGCCGAAGAGCTGCCCGTGCGCCCCGGTCCGACCAGGATGACGCCCGCGAAGAAGGCGCCTGCCAAGACGGCGAAGACGACCGCGAAGGCGACGACGACCGCGAAGGCGACGCCGGCGAAGACGACGAAGGCAGCGACCAAGCCGCCAGCGCACGCTGGTCGTCGTCGATCGACGCGCTCGGGCAGCTGAGCCGACCCGATCAGCGACACATCGTGGTGCGGGGGCCGGCATTGGCGCGGATGCGCTCGCTCAAGGCCGTCGTCGCCGTCTCCACCGCGTAGGGATAGCCCGGCACAAACGTCACCCGCTCGGGCTGGTGGATGTCGAGGACGGCGCCGTTTTGGAGGCTGTCGCCGACGCTGCGGGTGAAGCCGCGGCTGTCGCCGTCGTCGGTGACGAGGGCGGTGCTGGCCGTGCCGCCGTCGCTGTCGCCGCAGGGGGCGGGGTCGATGCATTGGTCGAGGGCAACGCTCAGCAGCGAGCAGCGGTCGCGGGCCTGCCAGACATTGCCCTCAAAGAAGCACTCGGCTTCGTCCATGCAGCTGACGCCGTGGTCGTACCACTCGAACACGAAGTTGTTGAAGGAGTGCAGCAGACCGTAGTGGAAGCGGGGACCGCGCACCGTGAGCCGGTCGACGAAGTTGTGGTGCATCGTGACGCGCATGCCGTCGGAGCGGCCGCCGTCTTTGTCCTTCCACATCAGCATGCCCTTGCTGTGATCATGAAAGTGGCTCCAGGAAATCGTGACGTTGGTCGCGCCGCGCAGGTCGAGCAGGCCGTCGCCGCCGTGGTGGAAGTCCACGTGGTGAAACCAGAAGTCCTGCGAACTGTAGTCCGCCGGGCTCGACCCACCGGTGCCCATGATGACGACGGCGTCGCCGTTTTGGCCGCACGCCTCGATGTGGCGATCGTTCTTGAGCTGCACGTCGGTGACGATGACGTTGCGCTGATCCGTGAAGCGCAGGCTGCCATCGATGGCGACGTCGGCGCCGCGGCCGTCGATGGTCTTGTTGCCGAGCACCTCCACCCGTTCGGGGTCGAGCCGGATCTCGCCGTCGACGTCAAACACGATCCACCAACGCTCGCTGCTCTCCAGCGCCCGTCGCAATGAGCCTCGGTTGCCCGACCCCGTGCTGCCGCCGCTCACGGTGTCCACGACGTAGACGCGGGCGGGGTCGCCCCCGCTGGCGCCTCGGCCATAGCCCCCGCGCTCCGCCAGCAGCGCGGCCGGGTCGATGACCCGGCCACAGCTCGTCGGTGGCACCGTGCCGAGGTCCCCCTCGCTGCTTTCGCCCTCGCCCTCGCCCTCACCCTCGCCCTCGCCCTCGCCCTCGCCCTCGCCCTCGCCCTCGCCTTCGCCCTCGCCTTCGCCCTCGCCCTCGCCTTCGCCCTCGCCCTCGCCGGGAAATTCGGGCCCGACGGGCTCGTTTGGGAGCACGGGACGAGCGGGCTCCCGGCCGCAGCCGGCCGCAACGACCACCGCGAAGAAGACACACCGCCAACGGGAAGGAAAACGTGCGCGCATATCCCACCCCCCATTCGCGAGGCATGCCAACGACATCGTCGACGGCGCACGGCGTCGGGATGGCCTGCGGCGCGGGTCTGCCGCCCTTGCGGCCCGACCGACTGTATCCGATCAGAGCACACGCTGTGCACCATCTGGCGACACCTGTGCCGTGGCGGGCTTCACCGGTGCTGACCCGCCAGTCGATGCTAAGACCGGGGCAATGACACTGTTCGACTCCACGCTGCCCAAAGAAGCCGCCAGCGTCCGCCTCGCGAGCATGAATCTCCTCGACGTCTGCGAGGTGGTGGTGCGCCGCGCCCAACAACGCGGCGCCTCCCAGGTCGAGGTCTACGGCGAACGGATGACGGCCCTGTCGTCGTCGTTGGAGCAGGGCACGCTCAAGGGAGCCCAGGCCGCCGAGCACGAGGCTTTCGGCGTGCGGCTGCTGGTCGGCGACAAGGTCGGCTTCGCCTGCGTCAACCGCCGCGACCCCAAGGCCCTCGACGAGGCCATCGACGACGCGCTCGCCATCGCCCGCGCCGGCCAAAGCGACGTCGGCAACGACCTCGCCGACCCCCTGCCGGTCCGCACCATCTACGGCCTCGACGACGCCGCCATCCGCGCCTGCACCGTCGACGACGCCGTCGACCTCGCCATGAAGCTGCTGGAGGCCGCCAAAGAACAGGACGCGCGCGCCTCCGTCGACAGCGGCAGCGTCGGCATCTCGTTTGGCGAGACCGCCATCGCCAACTCCCGCGGCCTGCGCGTGGCCGATGCCGACAGCGCCGTCAGCTATGGCTTGTTCGGCATGGCCGTCGACGGCGATGAGGTGTCGTCGTTCGAGCATTCGTTCGACGCCGTCCGATACCTCAAGGACGTCGACGTCGACCGCGTCGGTCGCGACTTCGCGCGCCGGGCGGTGGCGCTGCTGCGTCCCCGCCAGGGCATCGCGTATCAGGGCCCGGTGCTGTTTGGCCCCGAGGCCTTCGAGGAAATCTTTCTGGCCACGCTGCTGGGCGCCGTCGACGGCGACACCGTGTTCAAGGGCCGCTCCCGCTGGCAGGACAAGCGGGGTCAGCGCATTGCCGCCCCCGGCTTCACCGTCGTCGACGACGGCACGCTGTCTGGCGCGATTGGCTCGGCCTGCTTTGATCGCGAGGGTCGCCCCCACCGTCGCACCGTCATCGTCGGCGACGGCCTGCTGCATCGCTTTCTCTACGACGTCCGCGCCGCGCGTCGGGCCACCACCCTGCCCACCGGACATGCCCAGGGCAGCGCTCGCTCCATGCCCAGCATCGGCACCACCAACCTCGCCGTCGGCGCCGGCACCCTGTCTGATGCCGAGCTGTTGCAGGGCGTGGGCACCGGGCTGCATGTCACGCGCTTCTCGGGCAACGTCGACGACGTCAGCGGCGATTTCTCCGGCGTCGCCAAGGGCAGCTTCCTGGTGCGGCGGGGCAAGCAGCTTGGCCCCGTCAAGGAGACCTTGATCGCCGGCAACGTCTTTGACCTGCTGCCGCGCATCATCGGCATGGGGCAGACCCTGCATCGCAACATGGCCACGGTCTCGCCCGCCGTCCTCGTCGACGGCGTCACCGTCACCATCGGCGCCGACGACAGCGACGACTGAGTTGCAGCGACCCACGCCGGCGGATTGAGCAGTCGACCGGGAGGGGCGGGCCCGCGTAGACTCCGCCATCATGGATGTGACCCCCTACCTGCAGCACAACCCATTGCTGCAGGGCTTCACCGACGACGGCCTGCACATCATCGCGTCGGTGTGCGTGCCACGGCAGATCGAGATCGGCGCACCGATCTTTGTCGAACGCAGCCACGGCGACAGCGCCTTCTTGTTGGTGGCGGGCGAGGTGCAGCTCAGCGTCGAGCGAGACCATGGCTTCCGTGAACTCGCGGTGCTCATCGCCCCCGACGTCTTTGGCGAGCTGAGCCTGCTGAAGCCCGGCCCCCGACGGGTGACCGCCCGGGCTCGCACCCTGGTGGGCGTGCTGGAAATTCCCCGCCGGGAATTCCTCGCGCTGCAGAAGCAGCGCCCCCAGGCCTGCATCAAGCTCATGATGAACGTCACCGAGCGTTTGGCGCAGCGCCTGGAGGAAACCGGCCCCCTGTTCGACCGCCTCCTCGACCAGCTCTGACGCTGGCCAAGGCGGGCTTCAGGTCAGCATCTCGTCGACGGGCGTCGTCAGGTCGATGCGCACCCCGCTGGTGGTGAACAGCTCTCGTCCGCCGATCTCGGGCATCGGCGCATCCATCGCCTGGGCCAGCGACAACAGCAGGTGGTTGTGGGGTCGACCAACGAGGGGGTCGACGCCGCTCCAGGTCGGATTGGGACTGGGTGTCGGCGTGCGGGGCACAAAGCGCAGATACCGTCCGGTCGCCAACGCACCGCCAGCCCCACCAGCGACCACCGCCGGCCACACGTTGTAGCGATGGGTGCCGGTGGCCAGTTCGCTGACCCACAGCACGGCGGTGTTGTCGAGGAGGGTGCCGTTGCCTTCGGGGATGCTGTCGAGTCGCGCCAACAAACGCTGCACATGGCCGGCGTGGACCTCGCCGTAGCGGCTCATGACCTCGATGGCTTCAGGGTTTCTGTCGGAGGTGTGGGCGTAGTCGGCATGAACGTCGCCAGCGATGCCGAGGTGATCGTTGCGCAGCTGGGAGAGCTGAATGGTGACGACCCGAGTCAAATCACAAGCCAGCGCCGCCGCCGTAATGTCGACGAAGGCGTTGTAGCGGCTCTCGTAGTGGGCGACGTTGGCGAAGTTGTTGTCGAGCTCGGGTGCCGGCGGACGACTGCATTGGAACTGCGCGAGTTCCTGCACGCGCAGCTCGGCACCACGAACCAAATCACGATGCAGCTCGAGCTTCTGTCGGTCTTCTCCCGACAGTCGGGGCAACAGCGCGTCGTAGTCGTCGCCGACGAAGTCCAGCACGGAGGATTGGCCAGCCCGCACGCGGTCGGCGTTGGTGACGTCGCCGACCTGGCCGGAGGGAAAGAGCCGTGCGAAAGCACCGCGAGGGTCGGTGTCGGGCGGCAGGGGCCTGCATGGGTCCACGCCAGATGGCGCCGCCGCTGCTGGGGCCGGTGACGGCGAAGCCGAGGCTGTCGATGCGACCGGGCACGCGGATCTGCTCGGCGATGAGCTGGTCGATGCTGGCCCCGCCAGCCCCCAGGGTGCCGTTGCTGCGCTGGATGGGCGCCCCCGTCAGCGCGCCGCGGGTGCCCTTGTCGTGCTCGTTGAAGGCAATGTCGCCCTCGGCCGAGGCCATCGACAAACCATCGACCACCAACAGCTTGCGCTTGAACGGCGCCAACGGTCGCAGCATGCGGCTGAAGTCACCGTCGGCCACGTCGGCCAGCGAGACGTTGAAGTCGGCGGTGTCGGTCGTCCCCGCCGGACGCATGCGGAACGAGTTGTAGACAAAGCCATGCTGCGTGAAGACGACGACGAAGCGCTTGGGCGGCGCAGCGGTCTGCGCGCGGCCCCGCAGGGACGGCAGGAACAATGACCCTGCTCCCAAACCGAGGGCCTGCAAGAAACGTCGGCGCTGCAAGGTGATGCGATTCATTGGATCCTCCGCAGACGGAAGGCGTCGGTGACAACGAGGGCCCGCAACAACGCCGGAATGGCGGTGTCATCGGCGGTGAAGGCGGCGGTGGCGGCGGCGATGTCGTCGCGGTCGGCGGTCTGTTCCCGGCGACCATTGGCGAAGCGGAACCAATGACGGGCCACGCACTCGTGCACCACGGGGCTGTCGGCGAGCTTCTGGCCGAGTTCGACGGCGCCGGCGTAGCTGCCACCGACGCGGGTACCGGCCAGGCTGCCGCTGTCGTCCACCGGCAAACCGTTGTCGACGGTGCGGTATTGACCGATGCTGTCGTAGCCCTCGAGACCAAAGCCGATGCCATCGATGGCGACGTGACAGCTCAGACAGACCGGGTCCTGGGTGTGCTGGCGGTACCGGTCGCGATTGGTCTGGGGGGCGCCGGTGTCGACGGGCTCGGGAGGCGTGAGGTTGATGGAGGGGTTGGGCACCGGTGGCGCTTCGCACACGAGGCGCTCCAGCACGTAGACGCCGCGCAAGATGGGCGAGCCCTCCACACCGTGGCCATGGGAGGCAAGAAATTGGGCCTGGGTGAGGATGCCCGAGCGCTCCACGGGGAGGTCGACGGCGGCGTCGTTGCCGGGGACATCGACACCGTAGACGGGACCGAGGTTGGGCATCAGGCGGGTACGACGCGTGGTCAACAACGCCCGCAGCGAGGTGTCTTCCTCGACGAGCAATGAGATGAACTGGTCGGCCTCGCGACGCATCGAGCTGCTCAGCGCCTGGTTGTATTGGGGGAAGCGCTCAGCGCTCTTGTTGGTGCTGTTGATGCGATCGAAGTCGAGCCACTGTCCATGGAAGGAGATCATGGCGTCGACGAAGCGGCGGTCGGCCAACAGGCGATCGACCTGGCGTTGGATGCCCTCGCTGGTGGCGAGGTCGCCGTTGATGCCCGCTTGCAGCAGCTCGTCGTCGGGCATGCTGCCCCACAAAAAATACGACAGGCGACTGGCCATCTCGGTGGAGCCCACCGGCACGCGGCCGCGACTGTCGGCATTGGCGGCGCTGCCGTCGAGTTCGAGGCGATAGATGAACGACGGGCTCTGCAGCATGGCCTGCAGCATCAGCTGCACAGAGACCGTGAACGGGTCGCCGGCCTGACGACGGCTGGCAAAGAAGTCGACGTACCGCTGCCGCTCGTCGTCCAAGACCGCTCGCCGAAAGGCACGGGGCAACAGCAGCTGCAGGGTCTCATTGATGACGGCGACCTCGTCGTCGGCCCCCGCGGGCTGTCTGACCAACCAGGCGGCCTGGTTGGCAGCGGCGACGTCAGTGACCGCGATGACGCCCGCACGGAGCTGATCGACGTAGAGGTCCGCAACCTGCTGGTGCTGCACTTCCTGGGCGAAGTCCTTGCCGCGGTCCTCGGTGATTTCGACGGTGGGCAACGACGACACACGAAACAAATCGCGCAGCGTTCGATTGAGCTCTTCGGCGGTCAAACGACGAACCGGCGACGGGGCCACCGTGAGCGGCGGTGGCTCGACGACGTTTTGGGGAGGGCCAACGAACAGGTCACATCCCGCCCCAGCGGTGATGAGTCCTGCCCACGCGAGGAGGAGGATTCGTCCCATGCTTCTGGGTATACGCACCCGTGTGCATACGCGCGATGCTCGCAATGACACGCCCAGCCGCGACGGCGATGTTCTCGCCCGTAAACTGCCGAATGACTTCGCTATTTCCAAGCGAACTTTCTCGACGACCCAGCCCCCGGTTGATCTGTGACCGAGCTGTGACCACCCACACAGTGCGACGACGCCCATGGCCCAGGTGGCCTTCCCGTTGTCCTCACCGAATCAGGCTTCGGTGCCAAGCTCGATGAGGCGATTGTCCTCGAAGGCCTGCACGAGGGCATTGAGCGCCGCCACCTCGCGCCGAATGGCCGCCCCCGCCTCGGTGTCGCCCACGCGACGAAGCTCGGCAAAGGTCCGCAGGTCGCGCACCCGGGGCACAATGTCGGCGCCGGCCTTGACGGCGTCGTCGACGCTCTCGAAATGATGGTGCTCGGCGAGGGCCGTGCGACCCGCTTCCAGGATGAGCGTAAAGCCCTTGTCGCCGTAGGACTCGGAGAAGGCGCCGTCGATGGTGACGGCTTTGCCCGACTTCTTCACGGGCTCTTCTCCCTGCTCAAGCCTCACGGGCACATGACCGTTGACGATGAGGCCCGTGGCGGGATCACCGCCGAGGTCCGTGATGAGTCGGTCGCAGAAGGCGACGTCGTTGACCAGTTTGAAATAGGCGCCCTTGGTCTCGTGCCTGGCGTGACTGTCCAAGACGAGATGGCTTTCGATGGTGGCCATCTTGTCCTTGCCAAACAGCGGCGAGCGGGGCCCCGTCCACAGGTACCAAAGCCAATCGAGGTCCTTGCTGCGCTTCTCGCGAAAGGCCCGATGCACCACCCGCTCAAATGCCGACAGCAGCGGCGCACCAGCGACGGCTTCGCCATCGACGACGACCTCGAGGTAGTCGCCGGCGTCGTCCACCGGCACGCACCCGTGAAAGATGAGCGCCGTGTCTCGGCGCTGCAGCAGCGCGCCCCGTTGGCGGATGAGCTGCATATGACGCCACAACATGGGCGACGCGAGGAAGCTGGCCCGCAGGGCGTCGACGCAGCGCTGCTCGTCGTGGGTCAGCACCTCTGGATGGCGCGGGTCGACGGTGGGCATGAGCGCGTCGACGAGGGGATGGCTGATGCCATCGACGGTGATGGTGCCAGCCTGGTGGTCGATGGCGCGCAGCAAACGTCGATCATCCATCGCGAAGTCGGGGTTGTTGGCGATGACCTGGCCCTCCAGTTTCCACTGGATGATGGCGATGGCCTTCTGCATGCGGGCCACCGTGGCGGCATCGCGACCAATGACGGTGGCCTTGCCGTGCCAGGTCGGCAGCAATGTGTCGTCGCCGTAGCAGAGGCGGGCCAGCGTCTCCAGGGGCTCCAGCGGAATGCCGTAGCCCTCTTCCAACTGCTGGGTGCGGCCGTAGCGCAGCGAGATGCGCACGACGGTGGCGATGAGGGCGGGGTGGCCCAGGCAGGCCCCCATCCAGCTGACGTCGTGGTTGCCCCAGGCGACGGCCATGCGCGGCTGCTTGGACAAGACCTCGATGACCTTGTCGAGGCGGGGACCGCGGTCGCCGAGGTCACCAGCGACGATCAACTCATAGACGCTCAGGTTGCGCACCACCCGCGAGGCCAGACGCAGCAGGTCCCTGGCCTGCCCCCGCTGCAGAAACGGCCCCACCAGGGCCTTCAGATAGCGGCGCTCGGGGTCGGGACGAACGCCCGCCGACAACAGAAACAGCTCTGAAAACATCGCCCGGTAGGCGGCGGGGAAAATGCGCTCGACGGCGCGGTCGCTCCAGGTATGGGCCAGGGTGCGAGCAATGGTCAGCAGCCGGTCGAGCATGGTGAAGAAAAACGCGTCGCGCTCATCGACGCCTTTGCCGTCGAGCCCAAGGTGGGCCCAGGTGGCCTCGCAGTAGTAGACGCAGCGCAGCGTCAGGCCACGTTCGTCCTCGTCGAGGTCGGCAAACAGGCGGTCGATCAGCACGCGCAACGAGCCTGAGGCGTTGCGAATGACATGGCTGAGCTTCTTGTGCTCGCCGTGGACGTCGCTGACCACATGAATGGTGCCCTTGGGCAGGGTCAGCACGGCCTCGAGGTGGGCCATCTCGGCGAGGGCGCACTCCCGATTGGGAAAGCGGCGCGCCAGGGCTTCGAGGTAGGGCAAGTCGTCGGCAAGGGTCATGGCGCGCAGCGTAGCCCGTCCGGGCTGCTGGCAGCGACGGTGCTCTGGGCGGCGCTGGCCCAGATGGCCATCTGCCTTCAACCACCGCCCAAGCGGACGCCAGCACCGCCGTCCAGGACGCGGGCCTGGGCCTGGTTGTGAGCGATGTTCACCATGGGCCGCCGGTCGGGACGGGGGCGTCCCCATCGGGCCCTGCTCGTCGGGGGAAGGCCTGCCACGGGCCATTCAGCAGGACCCAGCCGAGCTGACACACGACGCAGTCGTTTTCACCTCAGCCTGCTAGTTCTACACGATCAGATTCGCGAGCCCCGTTGCGGGGGCGCGCGGGGGAGAATCCGGCGACCGCAGCACGGGCAATCTCCCAGGCGCCGCAGCAGCACTCGCTGTAGCTGGCGGCGAACCTCAGGCAGCGTCCAGCTCGTGGTCGAGGATCGGGGGGGAAAGCACCCGTTGCAGGGTGAGAAAGGCGTGCGCGATTGCGACGAGGGCGGTGTGGTGGTGCCAACCGCGCCATGACCGTCCCTCGTAGTGGTCGAGGCCGACCTCGCCCTTCATCTCTTGATAGTCGCGCTCAACACGCCATCGAAGCTTCGCCAGAAACACGAGCCGCTTCAGCGACGTCGTGGCCGGAAGATTCGAGAACCAGAACTTCTCCGGCTTCTCCTTCCCCTTTGGCCACGCCCACATGAGCCAGACTTCGGTTCCTGGTGCTTTGCCCGCAGCGTGCCCATGCGAGGTCCTGACCCGAACGGCGCCGAAGCGAGAGCGTTGCGGCCCGCGTGAGCCTTCGCGCCATGTCAACGTCTTCAAGGCTGCTGCGCCACGTGCTGTGGCCAACTCTACGAGAGTGGCGGGCTTGACGTCGCCGGTCCGCCATTTTGTCTGTGGTCGGCCCCGCGGCTTTCTCGGCACATCCGAAGGCGCGATGGGTCCGGTGCCCGGCGCCCACACCTTGAGCGTCGAAGCCGCGCCGACGACGTAGGTCAGGCCCCGCCCCTCAAGCCCTTCACGAAACTCGGTGATGTCGCCAAAGCCTGCATCGGCGAGCACAACGTGCTTCCGTACGCCGCGCTCGATCGCGTCGTCCAGCTGGTCGAGAGCGATCTCCCATTTCGTCTTGAACACCACGTCGTCGGGGACCCCGACCTTCTTGCGCCGGGGCTCGTCGTCGCACCACTCCTTCGGGAGATACAGCCGCATGTCGATGCAGCTGCTGCCACGCTCAGCGGCGAGGTGGAGACTCACGCCGACCTGACAGTTGTCGACGCGGCCGAGCGTCCCCGAGTACTGACGCTGCACGCCAACAGAGTGAACGCCCTTCTTCGGAAAGCCCGTGTCGTCCAGCACCAGTGCTTCGATCCCTGGGCACTCGCAGTCGAGCTTCTTCGCGAGGCGGGTAAAGAGGGTGCTGTGTGACCAGTTTCCATGGGTCACACATTCAAGCAGCCGCTGACGCATGCCTTCGACCTCGCGCTCGTCCCGCACGAGTCGACGCGCCATCGGCTCGGCGCTCTTGCGTTCACCGTCAAGAAGCAGGCCCTCGACATAGCACCGCATCGATGTTCGCCGTTCAATGCGCCCGACTCCGACGAACAGCTCATCGACAAAGTTGGTCAGGTCATGATCAAGCTTCTGGAGTTCCGCAGCACGCATGCCTCCGCAGATCATCAATCCCGGTCGACGTCAATTGCGCACCCGACCAAGTAGAACTAGC
>CAJBHN010000198.1 GCA_903952805.1 uncultured Myxococcales bacterium
CCTGGCCCCCTCTCCCTGAAGGGAGAGGGACGTCGTTGTCGTCGGGGGCCTCATCGGCGACGAAGACGCCGTCGTCCTCGAAGGCGCCGCATCGTCGAACGCCTCACCTGAATTCGTCGTGGCCTGCCCCGGCGCGTGCGACGTGGGGAGAACCCCGCTACCATCGCATCATGGTGAGCGAGCAGGACCGTGAGTACATGCGCCGGCTCGGCGAAGCCAAAGCCGCGGCCCACGCCGACGCTGCGTCGGAACACCTTCGCCTCCCGCCCATTGAGCGGTTGCGACGCTCGATGGCCATGAGCGAAGCGCTCCGGGATCAGGCGAATCTCGCCGCCCGGGTCGACGACCCAAGCGAGTTCTACGTACGGGCCCGCGCCCTCGGACTCTGCGACCCATGAAGTCTCTCACCGACATCGCGATGCTGCTCGGACGGGCTGGCGTTGAGTACGCCCTGATCGGCGGCCATGCCGTCAACCTCGTCCTCGAACCTCGTTTCACCGCCGACGTCGACATCACCATCAACGCTGACCTCGACGCCCTCGAGCGCTTGAACGCCGAACTGCTGGCTGCGGGGTTTCGCGTTGAGCGAACGCACGGTGCCGACCAACCGTCGGGACCGGACTTTGTTCGCTTTGTCGACGACGTGGGTACGACCCTCGAATTGCAGACGGCGAAGACAGCGATGCAGCGCACGGCCGTCGCACGCGCGATCGATCACGGCGGCGTTTTCGTAGCGAGCCCCGAAGACCTCATCGTCTTCAAGGCCATCGCGAATCGTCCAAAGGACCAGATAGACCTGCTCGGCCTCGCCCGCCTCCCAAACATCGATTGGGGCTACGTCGACAGCCAGGCGAAAGACTGGGGTGTTGACGATGTCATCGCCCGCGTTCGCGCCCTGGCGTCGTCGTCGGGCTGAGGGAATCAGCCCGCCAGCTGGTCCGCAGCCCACCAGATGACGGCTACAGGCAGACGTCGTCGGTGTCAGGCTGGCTGGCCGCGCACCCCGACGAGGATCTGCGGCAACACGTCGGCGATGCCGTTGATGATGAATTGCACGGCGACGGCCGCGAGGATCAAGCCCATCACCCGCGTCAGCACGTTGAGACCCGTGGTCCCCAGGCGCCGCTCCACCAGAATCGCCGAACGCAGAATGAAGAACACGGCGATGCTGGTGACGACGATGGCAGCGACGACGATGGCGATGTAGGCCACGCGACCGTGGGCGTTGCTGACGCACACCATGGTGGTGGCAATGGCGCCGGGGCCCGCCAGCATCGGGATGGTCAGCGGAATGATGGCGATGTCGTCTTTGGCGGCGCCTTCGAGTTCTTCTTCGGCGGTCTGGCGCACGGGGGATTGTTTGGCCCGCATCATGTCGAGGGCGAGCAAGAACAGCAGCACACCGCCGGCGATGCGAAATGCCCCCAGCGTGATGCCGAAGGTCTGGAAGATGACATTGCCGGCGGCGGCGAAGACCAGCAGCGTCACCATCGTCGCCAGGGCCGCCTTCTTCGCCGTCATCCCGAATGATCACTGATCAGTGTCCGTGGGCCACCACGAGAATCGCGTGTGCCCCGAGATGGCGGCGGGTGTGTTGAGAAGGACGCGGCAACGGTCGACCACGATCTGCTCGAGGTC
>CAJBHN010000199.1 GCA_903952805.1 uncultured Myxococcales bacterium
CCCATCACCGGCTTTGCCTTCGTCAACAGCTGCGTGCTGCTCGGCGGCGACGGCCCAAAGACCGTGCAGGCGATTGTCTTTGACGAGGCGGGCAATCCGACCACGGCGTTTTCCGACACCATCACCCTCGATCGCGCCGGGCCCACCGCCCCCGTCCTCGTCATCGCCGAGGCCATCACCAGCGATCCGACCTTTGAGATTGCGCTCGAAGAAGTCTCGGTCGACCCCGGCAACAATCTGCTGCGCCACGAATTCATCGACGGCGTCGAGGTGGTCTCCTTCGATGACCCCCGCGCCGTCATTGCCGACGTGGTCCTGCCTGTCGTCGTGCCCCTCATCTTGACTCAGGAGCGCGTCTACAACGTGCGCGTGCGGGGCGTGGACAGGGCAGGCAACAGCAGCGCCGAGGCCCTGGTGCGGGTGGTGTTTGACAGCACCCCTCCGACGCCGCCGGAGATCGCCGACAACGACACACCACGCATCATCAATGCCAATACCTTCACCTTTTTTCTCGATCGGGATGCCCAGGACCTGCACTTCGATCACTATGAGCTCTCGAGAAATGGCGCCGCCTTTGCCGAAGTTCCTGGCACCGGCGCGTTCACCGTTGGCGTAACCGACAACAGCACCACGGTGCTTCGCCTGCGAGCCGTCGACATCGCTGGCAATATCGGCGCTGCCGATTCGATCACGGTCATCGAGGACTCACAAAACCCTCGTCCGGTGGCCCTGGCACCCCTGCCAACCTCCATGCTGGGCGGCATGCCCATCAGCCCCACGGCGCGAAACTTCAGCGGACCCGCCATCTTTGGCAACGCCACCGTCGACGTCTTCCTGGACCCCGCCGCCTCCAGCGACCCCACCGACCATGACGTCAACTTTGACCACTATGAGGTCCGCTCCAGCCATCCGTCGTTTGCCGGCTTTGTCCCCATCTGTTTGACGGCCACCAGGCTCTGCGAGACCGTCGTCGTCACCGATAACGGCACCACCGTCGTGGCTGCCGACATCGCCATCACCGACAATGGCCGCGTCGTCGGTTTCCGCGTGCCCCTCGTGCCCGGTCAGGACAACACCATCGCCCTGCGTTCCGTCGACGGCGCCGGCAACCTCTCGCTGGAGTCGGTGGTCACGACCCATGACGCGTCCCAGCAGCTCGTCACCAGCGACCCGGCCATCGAGAGCAGCCCCGTCGTCTTTGGCGACACCATCGCCTACGTGAATGCTCGGGCGGGCGTGGCGTTTAAGGAGATCAAGCTGCAGCAGGCCGGCGCCGACAATCTCTTTGGCACCGATGACGATTCCATCTTTACGCAGGCCTTGACCGTCAGCTCCGCTGACGTCGTCCGCGGCAACTTCAGCGCCGTGCGCACCTTCGACATCACTGGCGGCTTCATGGTCAACACCGAGGCCCTGGGCAGCAGCAGCGAGACCGACCTCCGCCTGCGTTGCCAACATCCCGATTGCCGATTGCAGGCTGGTAGCCCCGGCGGCAACGCTCCATTTGCGGGGCTCCTGGAGGTGACCGATGCTGGCACCATCAGTACTGGTGCTGGTGCCGAGCACCTCGACGATGGCGCGGTCCAGCTGTCTGATGCCGAGGCCAGCATTTCGGGTGACGCTCTCGTGTGGCGTCGACAGACGAGCGTGACCGGCAGCGAGGTGCTGGTGCGTGAGGTGGGCGGCAACGATCGCTTCGACAAAGACGATGAGGTGGCCAACGTCTCAGGCCTGGTGCCATGTTTGGCCGGTGCGGGCGGGACCCCCGGCGGCATTTGCAACGACTTTGCGCCGGTGGTCTCGGGTCGGCACATCGCGTTCTTGCGTTGTGACGGTGGCGCGCTTGAATGCCCCCGCATCAACAATGTCGGCAAGGACTTTCGTCTCGTGGTCGTGACTGCGGATGCGAGCACTGGCTTCGTGCGCGCGGTCGCGGGCGCTGGCGTGGCGACCGGTCTCGCCACGGTCATGACGCAAGCGGGCCCCATCGACGCCGTCGGTCTGGGCCTCTTTGCTCCCGACCATGAAGGTCGCAGCGCGTGTCGCACCACGGTGTCGTGGGCCGCCCCGCCGGCCGCTGGCGGTGGCGTCCTGGCCATCAGCATCGGGCCTGATCGCGCCTTCACCACCAGCGACCGACCCGTGCGCATCTCGCGCAACGAAGCCGTCAACGACACCGTGCGCAGCTTCAGCCTCCACGACGACGCCCTCTTCGTCGACGACTTCGTCGCCCCCTCGGGCGAGGTGGTGTTTGGCGGTCAGGACGGCTGCCTGACCACCACCGACGACAACCTGGCGGTCCAGCTGCCCGAGCGCACCGAATCGGCCAGCGTCCATGACGGCGTGGTCGTCGGCGTCCGCTTCGATCCGAGTATTGAACTGGTGCGCTTTGAGTTTGGTGCCACCCGACCGTTGTGGCAGCGCATTGAGGGCGTGCAGGTCAGAGGCCGCGTCACCGTGGCTGCCGATCTCGACCGCGCCAACGTCGTCTTTGGCTCCGGCGGTGGTGCCTACGACCGCGCCAATCGTTCCATGCGTCGGCGCACCGACGTGAATGACATTGAGTTGGAGACCTCCGGGGTGCGAGACGACCTGTGGGCCCGTGTCCCCGTCAATGGCAGCGGCGGTGGCGGCGTGTGCGCCAACGACGCTGCCTGCGGCGCCGGCTTTGTCTGCGTGGCCAGCCAATGTCGTCCAGCGACGACGGTGCAGGCCTTCAACAACGTCGACGAAGACTTCTTTGATCCGCGCAGCGACGGCGTGTTGGTCTTGAGCCCCGCTGACCGACCCTATGTGGTGCAAGACGGCCGCGATGCCAGCACCCGCCGCTTGGGTTTCGATGGGGACGTGCTGGCCTGGCAGAGCCGCAGCGCCAACCTGTTTGCAGCGACGCTGCGTTTCACGGGCACGGACCACGTCTTCAACGGCACCGATCTCGTCTGCGACGCCCGCACCTCGGCCGACGGCTTCGCGCAACTGCGGGCGTCGGGGCGGCGGGCCCTCATCACGGAGTGCGCCGGTGCACTGTGTTCGCCCTTCACCGACACCACCTCCTTCATCATCGCCAATCAGGCCGGGGCCTGCACGTCGACATCGATGGGGCTTGGTCGCTTGACCGGCTTTGACGGCACCCGCCTGGCCGCCGTCGTGGGCAGCACCCCTGCCGTGGTCGAGGTTCGCCAGACCGGTCGCCCCACCGTGCGCTGGCCCACCGTTGGGACTCCGCGGGAAACGGTGGAACTCAATGGCCAGCGGGTGGCGTTCATCGACGAACGCAGCGGCCTGCGCCGCGTCGTCGTCGGCGACGTCTTTGACGGCAGCACCCGCACCATTGGCTTTGGCGGCGAAAACGTCACCAACATGCGTCTTGAGGGCGATCACCTCGTGTGGATGGAGCCGAGCGTGGCCAGCGACAGCGTCCACGACGTGTATTCCGCGCACTTTGGGCCCATGCCCCTGTTGGCCTCCAACGAACGAAACCCGGCGCCGACGCGTCTGCGTTGCCCCAGCGACGATACCTTTGAGGAAAATGACTCGCGCCTGACGGCCACGGCCCTCGGCAGCGGCGGCGTCAAAAACGGCATGATCTGCGCCAGCGACGTCGACCTCTACGCCGTGCCCGTCAGTCTGAAAGTGGGCCAGACCACCTGTGACGTGGTCATCGAGCTGTCGCTGGTGCACGCCGACGGCGACCTCCAGATCGACCTGCTGTCGCCGACCGACACGGTCATCGGCTCCAGCACCGGCGTCACCGATGTCGAGCGCATCACCGCGGCCAACCAGTCCGCGGTGGGCACGTATCTCGTGCGCGTGCGCGGGTCGGGGATTGCCGAGGGCGCCTACGACGTCGGCGCCAGCGTCACCTGTCGCTGACAGATGGGTGACTGTCAGCCGAGCAAGCGGGTCGGCGAGCCGCGGGCGTCGAGGACGGCCTGGGCCCGGGCCGCCGCTCATCCGTCGGCTGACCGGCGGGTCATGGATGTTGATGGACGCCGGCGGGCGAAGCGGATGGTTCCACGAGGCTCCATGCGGCTTCATGGTGGTTCCATGGTGGTTCCACAGCGCGATTCGGTGCGGAACACTCCCCGTCGTGAATGGTGGCTACCTCTACGCCGAGATCCTCTCTCCCCGGGCCAACGGGACGACGGTGCTCGCGCATCTCGTGTCGGTCCACACCCACTCTGACAGTCCCACCTGGCAGGCGCGCCTGCTCGCTGGCGAGGTCACCGTCGACGGCGTGGTCGCGCATGCCACCGTGACGCTGCAGGCGGGGCAGCGGCTGTGCTGGCACAAGCCCCCGTGGGTCGAGCCCGATGTGCCGTTGGACGTCGTCACCGTCTACGACGACGACGATCTGCTGGCGGTCCACAAGCCCGCCGGGCTGCCGACGCTGCCGGGCTCGGGCTACCTCGACCACACGTTGCTGAGCATGGTGCGGGCGCTGTCGTCGTCGATGGCGTCCCCGGTCCATCGGCTGGACCGGGGCACGTCGGGGCTCGTGCTGTTCGTCAAAAACGCCGACGCCGCCCGCGCCATGCAGGTCCAATGGGACGCCGGTGGCGTCGATAAGGTCTATCGGGCCCTGGTGCAGGGTGTGGTCCTCGACGACGAGACCATCGTCGAGACCCCCATTGGCCCCATGCCAGACAGCATCGTCGGCGAACTCTTTGTGGCATCGGCCGCGGGCAAGCGGTCCCGCTCGGTGTTGCGCGTCGTCGAGCGGCGGGCCCAGACCACGCTCATCGACGTCGCTCTCGACACGGGCCGCCCCCACCAGATCCGCATCCACGCCGCCGTCGCCGGTCATGCCCTCGTCGGCGAACCCGTCTACGGCGCGGGCGGCATCAGGCACCACGACAGCACGGCTCGTCCGGGCGACATCGGCTACCACCTGCATGCCCACACGCTGCAGCTGCGGCATCCACGCAGCGGGGCCAGGTTGGTGCTGGTGGCGCCGCCGCCGCCGTTGTTGACGTCGCTGCCTGCGTCGGCCTGAACGGCCTGCGCCCGTCAGCTACGGCCTGGTCCGCGTCAGCACGGGCAGGGTGATGGTGGAGCCGGTGGGACCCAGATGCAGGGTGTGGGTGTGGGCGACGAAGTCGGCGTCGTCGGCGGTGTGGATCGGGACGAAGGTCTGGGGGTTGCGATCAAAGAGCGGGAACCAACTGGCCTGGACCTGAATCATCAGCCGATGACCTCGACGAAAGCCGTGGAGGACGTCGGGGAGCGTGAAGCGGACCCGCTCGGCCTGGCCCGGCACAAAGGCCCGGGGCACGGCGAAGTCATCGCGGAATCGGCCCCGCATGATCTCGCCCCGGACCAACTGCTGCGCTCCGCCGCGCAACTGACCCGCTGGGGCGACAGCGGTGGTCGTCGTCGTCGTCGTTGCATTGTCGGGCATGACGTCGATGAGTTTCACCACGACGTCGAGGTCGGTGCCGTCGGTAGCAACGAGAAAGTCGACGGTGACCGGGCCGGCGACGACCACGTCTTCGTCGAGCACCGGTGATTGAAACGTCACCACGTCTGGACGGCGGGCCGCGAAGCGCTGGTCCGCGACCATGTAGTCGTGGTCGAGTTCAGCAGACTGACCCTCCATCCATGGCACCGGATGCGCAGGATCGGCGAACCATGATCGGGTCGACGTCGACGTCGGCTTCGTCGTCGACAACACGCCGTCATCGGCCAGGGATAGCGTCATCGGCTTGACCTGCTGTGGGGGCCAGGTGTCAAAGGTGCGCCATTGGTTCAGGCCCGTGACAAACATCTCGGCCTCGGCGGGAGCGAATGACCCCGAGCCCTTCAAGTGGGATTCGAAGAAGGGCGCTTCGATCTGCTCGCGGTAGTGATGCGAAGTCTTGTGACCAAAGGACACGCCACCGAGGCTGTCGCCGTCGCTGCGGGCCCAGCCGCCATGGGCCCAGGGTCCCATCACCAGCGTGACGCGGTTCTTCGGCGTCTGGCTGTTCATGGCCTGATAGGTGCGCAGAGAACCCCACAGGTCCTCGGCGTCGTACCAGCCACCCACCACCAACACCGCCGGCTTGATGCCGGTGAAGTGGGGGGTCGGGTCTCTCGCCAGCCAGAACGCGTCACGGTTCTCGTGGGCCATGAGCTCATTCCAAAACGCGATGTCGTCGTGGAGGTAGCGGCGATTGGCATTCTTCAGCGGCCCCATCGCCAGGTAGAAATCGTAGACGTCGGCGTGGTCGGGCTCGAAGTCCCACTTCGGGGTCGGGGTCGGGGTCGGACGGGGCCGACCAAAATTCGCGTAGAACGAAAACGCATCGGCCAGGCACAGCGCCCCGTTGTGGTGGAAGTCGTCGCCGACAAACCAGTCAGTGACGGGGGCCTGCGGCGAGACCGCGCGGATGGCGGGATGGGCCGAGACCGCCGCCTCAGCGGCGTAGCGCCCGGGGTAGGAGATGCCCCATACGCCCACCCGCCCGTTGTGGCCGGGGATGTTGTGCAAGAGCCACTCGATGGTGTCCCACGTGTCGGTGCCTTCATCGACGCCAGTGGCGTCTTTGACGACGTCGCTCGTCAACGGCCGCTTCAGCAGGGGGCGCACGTCGACAAAGGTGCCCTGCGACATCATGCGACCGCGCACATCCTGGTGGACGAAGATGTAGCCGAGTTGGATCAACGCAAACGACGGCGCGAAGCGGGTGAGGCGTCGGTGGTTGCTCGCGTCGGGGAGGTTGTCGACGCCGTAGGGGGGCACGCCGTAGGGCGTCCTCGTCATCAAGAAGGGCCAGCGACGGCTCTCGTCTTTGGGAACGTAGACGGTGGTGTGCAGCAGCACGCCGTCGCGCATCGGCACCTGGAACTCGTGCTTGGTGTAAAAGGCGGCGATGGCGTCGACGACGGCCTGGTCGGTCGTCAACGGCTGCGGCACCAGCGGCGTTGACAGCAGGGGCGTAGGCGGCGCCGCCTGCACGCCGACCGCAGCGATGGCGAGGGTGGGCACGGTGATGGAGAGCAGGGCCGAGAGCAGGGCCGAGAGCAGGCGCAGACAGCGGAGGGGCATGGCGGCGACCGTGAAGGACGGCGTCGCGGTCTTCAACCGCTGGCGGGAGGCATCCATGGGCCGCACTGGCTGCGCCGCCACGGGCCAGGCGACCTCGAACACGCCGCCCAAGCCCATCCGGACGCGCTGCCGCCCTCGGAGGTGCGACACATCACACATTGTCTCACATGACCCGACCTGAGGTGTCCGGGGGCAACACATCAGCCCACATCATCGATGAGGGCGACGTCGTCTGGATGTGGTCACCATGACGACACTGACGCTGCCGTCGGTCTCAGCCGCCGCCGTCACCGCCGCCGCCGCCGTC
>CAJBHN010000200.1 GCA_903952805.1 uncultured Myxococcales bacterium
ACGATCAGGCTATCGTACACTTTGAGGCTGCCCGGGCTGCGATCTCCAAGGACACCAAAGCAACCAAGCTGGTCGACCTGCGCGACCTTGCGTCGCTTGCCCTCGCTCGCCTCTACTATGAGCAAGCGTTCAGCCTTGATGACGGTCCCGAGCGCAAAGCGCTTTTGGACAAGGCCAAGGTCGAGTTCCAAAACGTGCCACGCTTCTCGAGCCTGTGGGCAGAGGCCCTGTTCAACCGTGCCTGGGCCAGCACCGTCGATGAGGAGTACGGCCGCGCTCTTGGCGCGCTGCATACTCTGTCGCCTCCCAACTTCACCGATGAGTACAACCCAGAGGCCAAGATTCTCAAGGCTATTGTGTACTATTACAACTGCCAATGGGAGCGTGTCAACGTTATCCTCGATGAGGTTCGCTCCGAATACGAGCCCATGTCGGAGCAAATGACCGCACTGGCAGAATCGAATCTCGAGTTGGACGAGTGGTATCCCCTGTTGCAAAAATCCCTTGAGCCCGGCGCTGACCAAACCGACAAGAAGCTCATTCCCCGTCAGGTGGCACTGGCCATCGTCAAGGACCCGCGCTTTGAGAAGATGGAAGCTTTCCTTAAGGAAATCGACCGAGAACAAAAGATCTTCGAGAAAAGCAAGACTTTCGCCAAGAGCGACATGGGTTCATCACTGGTGGCCGACTTCGACGCCAACCGCGACGGCTACCTCGGCGTCATGGGCAAGGTTTTGAAGACCAAGGTGCGCGGCATGGCCGACGAACTTGCCAGCATCAGCACCCGCGCCGGGCTGATCGCCCTCGAAACCAAGACGTCAGAAGCAGACTGGCTCGAACAAGGCCGCGCCATCGACAACCTTCAGAGCAAGCGACTCCCGCGGCCCTTCATACCCGACGACACATTTCAGTTCTGGTGGTTTCGCAACGAGTATTGGATCGACGAACTCGGCTACTACGAGTTCACGGTCAAGACCGAGTGTTTTGACGAATGACCAGCTAGACCAAAAGACGTGCCGCCCGGCACGTCTCTTTTTTGCAGCGACAGAGGTTCATGCCACGACGTCGCTGGCCGCAAGTTGGCGACCATGACGTCGTCACAAAGGGTGCCATGGGTCGACCGATATCCACAGAATACGTTCACGGTCGGAAGATCTTGACCGGCGCTGCCGACCCCTCTGGCCTCGGGCTCGCATTCGAACTCGACGGCAACCGCGTCTTCACCCACGTTGAAGCCACCGCCGAATTTTGCGGCAAGGCCCAGGTGGTCCCAGCTGGGAAGGTCCAATCGGTCGCCGACGATCTGGCCCATGCCACTGTCGCCGCCCTCAAAAAGCGCGTCGGCGTCACACGCGAAAGCCGCCTGCGCTTTCTCAAGCCCCTCTACGCCGGCGACGTCATGCGCGCGGACGGCACCCTGTTTCGCGACACCGGCGACCTCTTTGTGGTGCAGCTGCGCATCCACAACCGCAAAGAGCAGCTCTGCATCGAGGGGGAAGTCGAGATCTTCGGCCTCACCGCCGACCAGGTACGGCGTATGACGCCAGACGGCATGATCTCTCCCGATCTGCGCCGCTTCCTGCCCTGATCGTCATCCACGTATCCAAACGAAAAGAGCCCGGCTTCCGCCGGGCTCTTCTCGTTTGATCCCAATTCGAACTGGTTGGGGAACTAGGATTCGAACCTAGATACTTGGAATCAAAATCCAATGTCCTGCCTTTAGACGATTCCCCAACACGGGGTGCACAGCTTCTAGCGAGCCTCCATCTCGACGACAAGCCCTCAGCGCACAACATGTCGCTCGTTGGCGAAAAAAAGTGTCACCGACGACGGCATGGGCTCACCGCTGACCAGGACGCGCCCACACAGCGACGACGGGAGAACCCTCCTCATTGCGGGACGCAAAAGCCCACCAGCCTGCTTGCATCGCTGATGCGGTCGTCGGCCAAGAGGGAAGGCGCAACCTGGCACACGCCGACGACGCCAACGGACTCTACCAAGATGCTCTGGGCTTCCTGATCGGGGTCATCTTGAGCCGCGACGTCGACCGGTGCATCAGCGCATTCAGGATCGGAGACGGTGCTGGCAGCCCCGGAGCCGTCCACAAACAGATCGTCGTTGTCGAAGCCGTCGGGATACCCGGCGGTGGCCTTTGTGGTCGAGCAGGCCTTGGTACAGAGGCGCTGCTCGTTGCCCATGTCGATGCAACGGAGGCCCTCAACGCAATCCACCTGCCCTTCGCAGGGAGAGAACAAGGGATTGCCGCAGCCGGCCGCAGCCAAAAAACCAAGAACCAACAGAGCAGTCAAAGCGCGTTGCATCGAGACCTCGAACCTGTGGCGAATCGGGAAGTCGGGTGGTATCGCCGCGCGGCCTGCTCGCCAACCCTGGCGAGTGAGACTCGTCGGTTTTGGCCGATGAGTACGCACCACGTCGCCCCCACGGGTGACTCCTGTTTCGCCAGCCGTCGAGGAGCCGATGAAAATCCACGAGTACCAGGGCAAAGACATCCTGCGGAAGTACAACGTCCCGACTCTGCAGGGCCACTTGGCCCACACCGTCGACGAAGTGGTCAAAGCCGCCGAAATCCTCAGCGCCGAGCACGGCTGGCCCGTGGTCGTGAAGGCCCAGATCCACGCCGGTGGCCGCGGCAAGGGTGGCGGGGTCAAGCTAGCCAAGTCCGTCGCCGAAGCCCGCGCCGCCGCCGAAGCCATCCTCGGCATGCAACTCATCACCCACCAGACGGGTCCTGCCGGCCAGAAGGTGCAGAAGGTGCTCGGGCTGAGCGGGCAGATGAGCGGTGGATGGGCCTACGGGCCACAACCTGTGCTCTTCCAGGTCCCGCTCACCTTCCACGAGGGCTTCGTGCGCAACGACACTGAGCGCATCACCCTCACCGACCGCG
>CAJBHN010000201.1 GCA_903952805.1 uncultured Myxococcales bacterium
CGGTGTCGCCGTCGGCAGCGCCGTCACCGTCGCCGGCATCGTCGGCGTCGTGGTGGGCACCTTGCCTCTGCAGGCCCACGCCGACGCCAGGGACGCCGTCCTCGCCGCCGAAGACCTCGCCCCGGCCAATCCCGACGTCGCCCTCGACCGGGCCACGACGGCCCAGCAGGCCCAGGATCGGGCTCAGCAAGACTGGAACACCTGGGGCATCACGGCCGTCGCCGTCGGCACGGCCTGCGCCCTGGTGGGCGTCGGTGTCGTCGTCGGCGCGCTGCTGTTTGGCGCCATGCCCGTCGACGACGGCGACGTCGCCCCTCCACCGCCGACGCCACCGACGCCACCGACAGCGGGCACCCCCGCAGGGAGCACACCATGAAGCGCGTGGCACGGGCCGGGACATCCATCGCGGCTGTCGTCCTCGCGTTGTCGGGGTGCGATCTGGCCAGCGCGTCCTTTGGTCGCTCCTGTGTGAGCGACGACGACTGCGCATCAACGACTGGTGCGGCCTCCATCTGCAGCGATCGCTTGTGCGTGACCCAGGCGTTTCTCGACGCGGTATCTCCCGACGACCCCGACGACCCTGACAACCCTCCCGATCCGGTGGTGCCCACCGGCGAGACCTGCGCCAACGCCCTGCCCATCGCCCTCGGCGCTCCCGCCATCGGCACCACCGGTGCGGCCCTCAACGACCACGGTGCCATCTGTGCAGGCGGCGACGCCCCCGACCGCGCTTACGTGCTTGCGCTCAGAGAGACCACCAACCTGCGCATCACCCTTGAGCCCAGCGGCTTTGACGGCGCCCTGTACGCCAGCAGCGACGACGCCTGCCGCTTCGACGGCCTCATCGCGGGCGCGTGCGCCGAAAACGAGAGCAACGTCGGCGGCGTCGAGGAACTCACCCTCTTCGGTGTCGGCCCCGGCACCATCTTCATCGTCGTCGACGGCGCCGACCAGATTCTCCTGCCCACCAGCGGCACCTACACCTTGACGGTGCGGCAAGACGTGGCCTGCACCGCTGGCTTCGTCCCCGTCGCCGGGCGGTGCCTGGGCATGCAGGCCGAGGTCCAACAGGTGGTCGCCCGCACCAACGCCTCGGCCACCCTGTTGGCCGACGGCCGCGTCCTCGTCGTCGGCGGCCGGACCGGCGTCGATCTGGTCACCACGGCCACCGCCGAGGTCTTCGACCCCGCCACCAATTCCTTCTCGGCGACAGACGAGATGCGGGTTGCTCGGGCTCGCCACGCCGCTGAGCTTCTGCAGGATGGCCGCGTGTTGGTGATGGGTGGTGTCACCGGCAGCGACGGTGCCTACACGCCGACGGCCAGCGTCGAGGTCTGGGACCCGGCCACGGGGCTGTTCAGCGATGGGCCACCGTTGCCTCGTCGACGGGATCTCTTCACGGCCACCCAACTGCTCGGCGGCCGCGGCGTCCTCGTCGTTGGCGGCCGCGACGGCGCCACCACCCTCGGCGACGTGTTGACCATCGACACCGCGCTGTCGGCGTGGACGTCCCACGATCCCCTTGCCGAACCGCGCTTCGGCCACCTCGCCCTGATGTTCGACAACGGCGACGAGGTCCTGCTGATGGGCGGCCGCACGGGCAGCGACGCCCTGGCCCTCGGGTCCGTCGAGAGCTTCGACCCCCGCAGCAACAGCCTGTCGGTGCTGGCGGACATGCCGGCGCCCCGGGCTGCGGCCGCCGGCGCCGTCGTCGACCAAGGGCGCGTGATCGTCTTTGGCGGCTACGAGGGCAGTGCGTCGACGGAATTTCTCGGCAAGGCCAGCAGCGTGGCCTGGGACGACGCCCGCGCCGACTGGAGCGACATCTTCGACGACATGGTCGAACCCCGCCTGTTTGCCACCGCCAGCGCGATTCCCCGCCTCGGCATCGTCGTCGCCGGCGGCAGCCAGGATGTGCCGACGGCGTCGGTGGAATTGTATCGCGACGACGACGAAACCTTCCTCGCCCTCCCTCCCCTGAAGCACGCGCGCCTCGCCCATGCGGCAGTGACGCTGAGCGACGGCCGGGTGTTGTTCGTCGGCGGCGACGGCGGCGACGAATCCACCACGGTGCCTTTGTGGGCCGCCGAGATTCTGGGCCCACCGCCTGAATGAGCAACGGTTGGCGGACTCGAACCGTTGCGCGCGCAGCCGACGTCGTCGCTATTTGACGCGCCGCAGGGTTGGGCGTGGCGACGGGGGAGGGTCGGGCGGATCCGTCGAGTCCGCTGGCGCTGGCGCGGCGGGACTGTGACGTGCCTGGGCGGGCAACAGCGCCACCAGTTCGCGAGGAAACGAGTCAGGCCAGAGCATCCGTTCGCCGTCGACGCTCGAGGTCATGCCGTAGATGGCCGTCCAGGGGATGTCGCAGAAAAACGGCGTGCCACCAAAGCTCAAGGATGCCCGCAGGCCCTCGTCGTCGTAGTCGAAGTCGGCGAGGCCAAATCGATGGCTGAAGTTGAGGTTCAGCTGCAGTTCCCCTGCAAAGCGCGGGGGCAGCCGAGTGTTGTCGACGCGGGAGTCGATGGTGACCATGACCATCCCCTTTTCAATGAGGCGCGCGAACATCCGCAACTTCTCGGGGCGTTCGGCGCCCAAATGGGAGGCGGCCGGCGGCTGCGTGGGCGTCGGTGCCGGCACCGGCTTGGCCCGGCGCGCGGCAAAGTCGACGCGAACCACGTTGTTTTTGCCGCCGTCGTCGTCGTCCTGCTCGCTCACGTCTGGACTCCCATTGTCGGATGGAACCGGGTGTGTACGGTATCGACAGGTTCGCCAATGGGGGCGACCTGGTTTCGACAAGGGAAGAAAGCGTTCGGTGGCACGTCGCGGGTCCAAATCACCGCGTTAAAACGACTTTGGAAAACCAAAAAAGCCAACGACAATGTTGAGCTCGCTCTCGCTGCCTGAAGAAGGTTAGCTAAGCGCATCGGCCCCAAGACCGCCTCTTCGAGGGGATCCCGGTGAACCCAGTGAGGCTGGCCTTCGCGATGTCCTGGCCGACGCGAAGGCGAGAAACTGGTAGGGAACTCCAGACGCAGCCTGTCCGTGGGCGTCGTCAACGAGTATAAATCACGGAAGAAACGTGTGGTTCGCCGTCCGTAGACTGCTTTTGGACGCGGGTTCGATTCCCGCCGCCTCCACCAAGAACACTGGAAA
>CAJBHN010000202.1 GCA_903952805.1 uncultured Myxococcales bacterium
CCTCGGCGCCATTGGCGCTCCGCGGGCGGCCGTCAGCCCAGTGGCTCCGTCGACGCCTCCGACAGCGGTGATGCCGCCGGCCACCGTCACGCCACCGAGTGAAACAAGCCCGACGCCAGCGATCCCCAGCGTGCCGCCCTCACCACCGGCGAAGGCCCTCACGCGGGGCGTGCCGTGCGAAGAAAAGCCGGATTATCGAATGACGGCGAAGGGGCCAGTGTTCAAGAATCCGCCGAACAAAATGATTCTCAAGAAATGCTGTGGTGTCGAGAACTTCAACGCGAGCATCGCAGATTCAGGCAGGAAGGGTTGGCAAACCTGGATTGGCGTTTGTCGGCCAGGGTGGGGTAGTTCGGGGGATCCAGAACAGGTTTGTCTCAAGCGAGAATGTGTGGTTTCCAAGTGACCATCTGGATTGGGCCGTCGCGTTTTCTGGAGCCAGATTTGGGCGTGTTGGTGCCGGAACTCACAAGCGCACACGGGCGGTGAGGGACGCTTCATCCGTCTTATGCCGGAGGCGCTCACCCTAGACTTGCTCCTGCGCATGTCGGTCTCCGGGTTGCACGACACGCATGAGTGAACAAAGAGCCCTGTACGATGAATGAGACAACCATCCTCGCCCGCGATGCAGCTCTCCTGTCGTTCAGCGTGCATCAGGGGACGGTTGCCGTGACCATCCCGTGCGGACTACGCAATCTCTGGCCGTGTGTGATCCAGAAGTCGCGACTCCTTGGGCCTGATGGAGAGCGCGTCGGCGCTGTTCGCTTCGAGCGCGGCGAATTCGTGCTCGTCACCGACGATCAGGCGTGGGTTCGCCGCGTCGACCGCTTCGGTTGCCTCGGAGAGCAATGCGTGCTCGAGCATCCCGCGTACCGAGGCGACGGATGGGCGCGGCGGCTCAATGGCCTAGGTGTGACCGTTCGTGACGGAAAAGCACCGGTTGGCTCAGCAACCATCGCGACGTCATCATCGCCCATCGCTTCGTTGCCAGTCCCATCGTCGCAGTTCACGACGCCGATCACCTCTTCGCAAATCGCGTCGTCGCAGGTCGAGCCGTCGACCACGACCTCGCACATCGCGCTGCCAAATTCGTCGCCGAGCGTCGGAAACTCGGAGCCATCGTCGCGCGGTGTAGGATTGGCCGCCGCCACCCTGCTAATAGTCGCAGTTGCAACTGTCGTTTTGCTCGCAAGCGGTCAGCTTGGGGGACGTGCTGCGCTACCGGGGAGCATCGCGCACACGCGCTATTGGATGGCGAACGACGGTAATCGCTATGGCCCTTACGATATCGAAGCGCTTCGTGGGCTCATACGGACGGGAACCATTACGCCGTCGACGACTCTCGTGGCAGATGAATCGACGGTATGGCGCGCTGCTGGCGACATCGTAGAGGTAGCGCTGTTATTCTCGTACTGGGTCAACGTCGGGGGTCGCGTGCTCGGCCCGTACACGATGGCACAACTCGTCCAGCATCAGCGAGACGGACTCATTAACGCCGGGAGCAAGGTCCGGCTCGACGGC
>CAJBHN010000203.1 GCA_903952805.1 uncultured Myxococcales bacterium
CGAGGCCCAGTCGGCGTGCCGCCTCGGCTTTGTTGTTGCCGGTACGCTTGAGGGTTTCGACGATGACGATGCGTTCAGCATCGGCAAGGGTGTGGCCGTGGGGAATGACGATGCCGTGGGGGCCGGTGTCGTCGAAGTCGCCATCGTCATCGTCCTGGCGTGCTGCTGGGTCCCGGGGGGCGAGGCCCAGGTGCACAGCGGTAATTGGCAGTGGTGCTGCCAACACGAAGGCGCGTTCGATGACGTTGCGCAGCTCGCGGACATTGCCGGGCCAACCATGCTGACTGAGAACCTCGAGGGCATCACGGTCGATGTCGGGGGCGGGTACGTCATAGCGGCGGGCGCAGTCACTGATGAACCACGAGGTCAGCAGCGCGATGTCAGACCGTCGGTCCCGCAGCGGTGGCACGTCGATGCGCAGCACATCGAGCCGATAGATGAGGTCGTGCCGCAGCAGCCCCCGTTCCACGGCCAGGGTCGGATTGCGGTTGGTGGCGGCGATGACTCGGACATCACAGGGGATCTCAACCCGGGCCCCGAGGCGCCGGATGCGACCGTCTTCGAGGGTGCGCAGCAGCTTGGGCTGGAGCGACATCGGCATTTCGGTGATTTCGTCGAGAAACAGCGTGCCGGTATGGGCCTCTTCAAAGAGCCCGACCCGGGCGCGGTCGGCGCCAGTGAAGGCCCCCTTCTCGGAACCAAAGAGTTCGGCTTCGACAAGGGACTCAGGAATGGCTGCGGCGTTGACGACGACAAACGGTCTCTTGGCGCGGGCGGACAGCTCCACGATGGTGCGGGCCACCAGTTCTTTGCCGGTGCCGCTCTCGCCGACGATCAGCACGGGGGCCGAACTCAGGGCCGCCGCCCGAATCCGATCCTGCATGTGCAGCAGGGCAGGGTGGCTGCCGACCATGCCGCCCATGCCGGCGCTGACCTTTGGCAATCCGGTGGCCGGCGGCGTTGTCACCGCCGACCGCGCCGGCGCGGTTTCGAGCTGGGTGGCGGCCTCCAGGTGCTGGCGCAAGGCACCGTAGTCCAGGGGTTTGGTGAGAAAGTTTGTGGCGCCGCCCTTGATGGCCTTCACGGCGGTGTCGATGGTGCCGTAGGAGGTGATGAGCAGGATGGTGCGCCGGGTGTCGCTGGCGCGCAGGGCGTCCAGCAAGTCCAGGCCGGTGGCGTCGGGAAGCACGAGGTCGCAGACGACCACGTCAGGATGGAATTCGTCGACGGCGGTGCGGGCGGCGGCAGCGCAGTCGGCGGTGAAGACGTCGTAACCCCACCGTTCCAAACGCGCCGAAATGACCTCGCGCATCGCTGGTTCGTCGTCCACCACCAGGACTCGCGTTGGCCTGCTCATTGGCCGCACCGTCGTCCTGAACACATGTCGTCACAGTAGGTCTCCGCCGCATGGACGCAAAGCGGGAAAGATTCCCTGTTGCGCGTTTGGCAGGGGGGCTTTGACCGGGGAAAAACGCCCTGCCGGTCGGACGGGTATCCGGAATGCCGCGGTGCAAAGCGCCTTTAGACTGTGCACGATGGTTGCAAGGAGCCCCGCGACGGAGGCATTCATGTCGCGCAGCCCATCGAACCAAGAAGTCCGCACCGCCACCACCAGCACGAGCGTCTCGCCCGCTGCTCGGAGTTTCCGATTGTTGGCCGCCCTGGTGGCCGTGGTCGGCGTGCAGTTCGTGCTGTTGGCGCTGTCGGCCCTGGAACCCGGTGGCATGGTGGCGATGTTGCCGTGGTCGGGTTCAGCACCCGCGGTCAGCGCCGGATTCACCACCTGGGGGCAGGTGCTGGTTTTGGCGGCGACGCTGATGATCTGTTGGCGTACGGCCCTGGTGGCCCGTTACCGACCCACCGATGACGTGGGCGACGCTCGTTTGCCCCACCTCACGGTCATCGTCCCCGCCTACAACGAAGGCCGCCAGGTGCTGTTGACCCTGCGCAGCCTCGCCGCCAGCAACTATCCCCGCGAACGACTGCAAATCATCGCCGTCGACGATGGCAGCGCCGACGACACCTGGTCTTGGATCATGCAGGGCAGCGATGAGCTCGGCGCCCTCGTGACGCCCATCCGCTGCGCCAGGAATGGCGGCAAGAAGCATGCTTTGGCCGAGGGCATTCGCCGCGCCGAAGGCAGCATTGTCGTCACGGTCGACTCCGACTCTGAAGTCCTCCCCGACACCCTGCGTCTGCTGGTGGCCCCCATGGTGGTCGATGAAGGCTGCGGCGCCGTCGCTGGCAACGTCCATGTGCTCAACCGCGATGCCGGCGTCATTCCAAAGATGCTGGATGCCGCCTTCACCGTGGCTTTCGATTTTGCCCGTGCGGCCGAGAACGAAGTGGGCGGCGTGATGTGCTCCCCCGGTGCATTGTCCGCGTTCCGGACCCACCTGCTGCGCTCGTTTCTCGACGAGTGGCTCGCCCAGACCTTCTTCGGCCAGCCTGCCACCATTGGCGAGGACCGGGCGTTGACGAACCTGGTGTTGCGCGGCGGCTCGACGGTCGCCTACCAGTCCAACAGCATCGTGCTGACCCAGGTGCCCACCACCGCCAAGGTGTTGTGCAAGATGCTGCTTCGTTGGGGCCGCAGCGATGTGCGGGAGTCGTTGGTGTTGGCGTCGTTCTTGTTCCGTGCGCCGGTGGCGGGCAAGCCGTCGCGTCGTGGTCTGCAGGTGCTGTTCTTGTGGACGACGCTGCGTTTCGTGTTGTCGGCGGTGTTCTTCGTGCCGGCGCTGTTGGCCTTGGTTGTCTATCCGTCCCTGGTGCCCTTCGCCGTGTTCTTTGCCCTGCTCGGTGCGTTGCCGACCCTGGCCATCGCTTTGGCGACCCGTGACCGGCGCGTGGCGGTGTGGGCCATGCCATGGGGTCTTTATGCCATGGTCGTGACGAGCTGGATTGCCCCCTGGTCCTTCCTCACCTTGCACAAAGGTGGCTGGCTGACCCGCGGCGCCACGCTTGCCCCTGTCCCCTCGATGGGGCTGCTTCCCGGTCGGGAAACCGCAGCCTGAGCGCGGCGCTTTCTCTCGAAAGCCTCAGCCCCAAACGCCCATCGAATCCAGCGCCAGGTCGGCATTGCTGACCTGGCGCTTGCCGTTTGGTGGCAGGGCAGGTTGCGCCCGCCCGAACACGTCGGCACAAGAGCTTCGTGCCATCTACCGACCACGCTCCGCTTCGCTTGCCCGAGGCCTTTCGCAAACGCCTCGGCACCACCGCGGAGCGTTCGCGGGTTCACGCGATCATGCGCGAGAGGGGTCTGTCGACGGTCTGCGAAGAGGCCCGCTGCCCCAACATCGGCGAGTGCTTCGCCTCGGGCACAGCCACCTTCATGATTCTCGGTGATGTGTGCACCCGGCGCTGTCATTTCTGCAACGTCGCGACCGGGCGACCCAGGGCCATCGACGACGATGAACCGGCCAAGCTCGCTGATGCCGTGCAGACCCTCGGCCTGGGACACGTTGTCATCACGTCGGTGGACCGCGATGAACGCAAGGACAAGGGCGCCATGCATTGGGCCCGCTGCATCCGCGCTGTCAAAGCCACCGGCGCGACGGTGGAGGTCCTCACGCCAGACTTCGCCGGTGACCGCGGCCTCATCGACCTGGTGCTCGACGCCGGCCCCGACGTCTTCAATCACAACATGGAAACCGTCGAGCGCCTCTATCAGCAGGTGCGCCCCCAGTCGTCCTGGCAGGTCACCACCGACGTGTTGCGCTACGTGGCCTCCACGGGGCATCCGGCGGTCAAGAGCGGCATCATGGTGGGCCTTGGCGAGAACGACGACGAGGTCTTGCGGACTCTCGACACCATGCGCTCCCTCGGGGTGCACATCGCCACCATCGGCCAGTACCTGCGCCCGAGTTTGAAACATTGGGCCGTCGATCGGTACGTCGACGACGCGGCCTATGAGCGGTACGCCGCCCATGGCGACGCCATCGGCTTCAGCCATACCTTCGCCGGTCCCTTTGTGCGGTCCAGCTATCACGCCAAAGAGGCGCACAGTCACCATCGAGCGCGCACGTCGCCATCACCCGCGCTCAAGGTCCTGCAATGATTCGCTTCGCTGTGCGCGTGGTCGTTGCGTCGTTGGCGGGGGCGACCCTCGGCTGCATCACGACCATCAACCCCGTCGTGTACAAGCGCGACACCGGCGCGCCCGTCATGCCTGAGCGACCCGAGGGCTGTGTCGTTGAGATCTTCGACGAGAACCAGACAGCGCCTCGCGCCGTCAAGGTCTTGGGAAGGATTGAACTGGCCTGGTCACAGGACCAAGTGCAGGAGCAGGGCCAAGAGTACGCCATGAAGACGTTGAAGACCGCGGCGTGTGAGCAGGGCGGGCACTACATCCTCAACATGAGGGCGCTGCCCCGTGGCTTTCGCCAGGGGATGCTCTTTGAGGGCGACCTCGCCGTCATCGTCGACGACGCCGGCGTACCATTGCAGGGCGTGGCGACGGGGACGTCGTCCTCGAGCGATGGCGTGCACGTGGCGCCGAGTGCGTCGACGTCGACTGTGCCCGCGGTGGCGCCCAGGGGGTGATCGTCATGAGCCCGACCGTGCCCGCTCGTGACGCTGCGGTGACACCGGAATGTCACCGCCCCAGACGTTGACGTCGTCGACACAAGCGGCGATGGACCGCGCATGTATCGGCATGTGCGCATCGAGGCCCTCCATCACCAGCTGCCTCCCCACCGGGTGACATCGGAAACCATCGAGGAGGAACTCAAGGAGACCTACGCCCGTTGTGCGGTGCCCATGGGCCTCATTGAGGGCCTGGTTGGCGTGAAGGCCCGCCGCTTCTGGGACGACGGCGTGTCGATCGACAGCCTCGCCACCAACGTCACCCGCGAGTTGCTGCTGGCCCGACCCGACCTCAAGATCGGGATGATCGTGTCGACGTCGGTCTGCAAGGACTACATCGAGCCCAGCGTCGCCGCCCTCGTCGCCGGTGCCCTCGACTTTCCGTCGGAATGCATCACGTTTGACGTCTCCAACGCCTGTCTTGGGTTCATGACCGGCATCGATATTGTCGCCCGCCGTATCGAGTCTGGCGAAATCGACGCCGCTGTCGTCGTCGCCGCCGAGAGTTCGCGCCACGTGACCCGTGCCACCGTCGAGCGGCTCAAGCAGCCCACCACCACCCAGGCGGAGTTCCGCGAGGCCATGCCCACCTTGACACTGGGGTCGGCGTCGGTGGCGGCGCTGTTGGTCCACGAGAAGTTCGCGACGACGAACCACCGCGTCAATGGCATGGTCACGCTGGGCGATCCGAGCAGCAGTCGCATTTGCCTGGGCACACCGGAGTGGATGAAGACCGACGGCCAGGCGTTGCTGAAAAACGGCGTCGAGCTGGCCGCTCGCACCTGGACCCTCGCTGCCGAGCGCTTCGGCTGGTCGATGAACGCCATCGATCAGTTCCTGTGTCACCAGGTCGGCGCCCGTCACATGGCGGCCCTCACCAAGCGCTTGGAGATGCCGCCAGAGAAGGCGTTCCTGACGTTTCAGGAACTCGGCAACACCGGCCCGGCCGCCGTGCCGATGGCCATGTCGTTGGCCGCCAGCGGTTGGGAGCACTCGCCTCCCACCATCACCGACGGCAGCCGCCTGGCCCTGTTGGGCATCGGCTCGGGGCTGACCGTGTCCATGATGGACATCACCTGGTAGGGCGTCATTGGCGCCTGTGCCGGTAAGGCTTCGAAAAGACGGCAGATTCTGTAAACCGTTCCGGCCTTCCGTGACCCCATTGTGGCGGGCACCGGCGGCGTGGATGACGAGAGCACCTATGAACGTCACCATCGTCCACGGCGAGACTCCCGGCGTGCCGCGCGCCCAGGCACCCCAGACCATCATTCGTCCGTCGACGATGCCGTGGGCCGCCGAATATCCGTTTGCGAGCCATTGGATGGGCGTGTCCGTCGAGGGGGGCGGCACCGAGTGGCTGCACTTTGTCGACGAAGGCCCCCGCGATGCTCCGGTTATTTTCTTCTTCCACGGTAATCCTCGATCGGCTGGTCTATCTGCAGCGCGGTCTTGATCTGCTGCGCGACCTCGAGCGGGTTCTCGGCGTTGAAGAGGATGTAGGGCGGATAGGCGCGCTTGTTCTGCGGCGCGTTGTTGAGGCGGATGTGGCCGCGCGCCTTGGTGCCGGTGACGATGATGGGTTGCGGCGGCACGTGCTTGCCATCGGCGCGGCCCTCGCCGCCGCG
>CAJBHN010000204.1 GCA_903952805.1 uncultured Myxococcales bacterium
GGCCGGGGGTGAGGTCTGCAGGCTCCGGCCGAAGGCCGGGGGTGAGGTCTGCAGGCTCCGGCCGAAGGCCGGGGGTGAGGTCGGCAGGGTCCGGCCGAACGCCGGAGGGTCACTTGTTTTGGGGGAAGCCGAGGTCGACGCCGCGGAAGCGGGGCTCGGGCCAGCGGGCGATGACGACCTTGTTGCGGGTGTAGAAGCGCACGCCGTCCATGCCGTACATGTGCAGGTCGCCAAACAGCGACTGCTTCCAGCCGCCGAAGGAGTAGTAGGCCAGGGGCACGGGGATGGGCACGTTCACGCCGACCATGCCGATCTGGACGTCATGCTGGAACTTGCGGGCGGCGCCACCGTCGTTGGTAAAGATGGCGGTGCCGTTGCCGTATGGGTGGCCGTGGATGAGGGCGAGGGCGTCGTCGTAGGTGGCGGCGCGCACGACGCTCAGCACGGGCCCGAAGATTTCCTCGCGGTAGCAGCTCATGCTGGTGGTGACGTGGTCGAGGAGGCAGGGCCCAAGGAAGAAGCCGCCCTCATGGCCGGGCACCTTCAGGGGGCGGCCGTCGACGAGGATCGTGGCGCCGTCTTTTTCGGCCTGGTCGACGTAGCCGGCCACGCGGTCGCGGTGGGCCTTGTTGATCAACGGTCCCATCTGTGACGCGGGATCCAGACCATTGCCGACCTGCAAGACCGCGATGCGCTCTTGAATCTTTGGCAGCAGTTTGTCGGCGGCGTTGCCGACGGTGACGAGCACCGAGATGGCCATGCAGCGTTCACCGGCGGAGCCGAAGCCGGCCCCGACGGCGGCGTCGGCGGCGAGGTCCATGTCGGCGTCGGGCAGGACCACCATGTGGTTCTTGGCGCCGCCGAGGGCCTGCACGCGCTTGCCGTGCTGGGTGCCGGTCTCGTAGATGTAGCGGGCAATGGGGGTGCTGCCGACGAAGCTGATGGCGGCGACGTCGGGGTGCTCCAACAGGCGATCGACGGCGACCTTGTCACCATGCACCACGTTCAACACGCCGGGGGGCAAGCCGGCCTTGGCGAAGAGCTCGGCGCAAAACACCGTCACCGACGGGTCTCGCTCCGAGGGCTTGAGCACGAAGGTGTTCCCGCAGGCAATCGCGATGGGGTACATCCACATCGGCACCATGGCGGGGAAGTTGAACGGCGTGATGCCGGCGACGACGCCGACGGGCTGGCGCATCGAATAGGAGTCGACGTCGGTCGACACGTTCTCGCTCATCTCCCCCTTCAACAATTGCGACAGGCCGCAGGCGAATTCGATGACCTCAAGGCCCCGCTGCACTTCGCCCTGGGCGTCGGAGAAGACCTTGCCGTGCTCCAGCGTGAGCAGGCGGGCGATGTCGTCTTTGTGCTGGTTGACGAGTTCGCGGAAGGCAAAGAGCACCCGGGTGCGGGTGGCCAAAGAGCTGTTCTTCCATCCCTCGAGGGCGGCCCTGGCGCTGGCGACGGCGGTGTCGACCTCGGCGATGCTGGCCAGACCAACCCGGGCCTGGACCTCGCCGGTGGCGGGGTTGAAGACGTCGGAGCGGCGGTCGCTCGTGGACTCGACGTGCTGGCCGCCGATGAAGTGGTGGATGGTGTTGGTCATGGAGCCTCTTTCCAGGAGTTTCTGATGGCGCAGGTCGTGTTCATGCCACGGGTCTCAATCTGCCAAAGCCGACGCCCTCAAGCAGGCGCGGCGGGAGGATACAGCGTCTGAATCGGCCGTGGGGACCTGCCCCGCGGGGAGGCAATCGGCGAGGCCGGATCGAAAACCGCGTGCTTTCGACGCCTTGGCTGCCGCGATCGCGGACGGCAGCCGTCCACCGATCCGACGGTGGGTCCAACCCACCCGCGCATCGCCCCGGCGACGGCGACTGAACTGTGAAAGGTGACCATGATTTTCGCGACGCTTTTTTGCCCAAATCGTCGTCGAGACACTGGCGGTCGTAGTGACCGTCGTACGCCGATGGTAGCAGGCCCGCAGAGGTCGCCATGAAGTCCACCCGCCTTGTTTTCGCCGTACTCAGTGTCCAGGCCGCCGTCGCTTGCGCACCCGCCATCGACGAGGTCGAAGCCGTCGACCTGCGCGCCGACGATCCCGGCCCCTTCGACCCCTCCCTCGGCTTCCAAATCGAGGGCCCCGAATTCCGGCTGGAAGCCGGTGAAGAAAAGATGCTCTGCTGGGTCCCGGACTTCATTCGCGACAGCGACCTGCGCATCGCCAAGTTTGTCGGCCTCCAGGGCGACGTCGGCCACCACGTCGTCGCCATGCGCAGCCAGCGTCCCCGTGAGCCTGGCTCCTCGTTTGACTGCACCAACATCGCCCAGATGGCCGAGCTGGCGCCGCTGGTGCTGCCCGACCCCGCCCCCGGCGTGTCGTTTCTGCCCGACGGCTTCTTCATCAAGCTCGCCCAGAGCGACAGCATCGTCATCCAATCCCACTACGTGAACTACACGACCACCCCCATCGTCGTGCGCGACTTCGCCCGCTTCTTTGTGGCCGACGCCAACGCCGACCTCGTCGAAGCCAGCTACCTCATCGTCAACCGCGCCAGCTTTCGCATCGAACCTGGCTCTCACAGCGTGACCACCGCCTGCAACGTGGACCAGGACACCAACATCTTGGCGACGCTGGGCCACATGCACGAACATGGTCGGTCCTTCCGCTTCGAGCGCCTCGCTCCCACCCCAGAGACGCTCTACACCGTCGACGCCTGGACGACCGACATGCGCGATGAACCACCGGTGTCGACCTTCGCCCCCGCCACGCCGCTGGCGCTGCAGGCCGGCGACCAACTGCAGGTCACCTGCGACTACAACAACGCCACCGACCACAGCCTGAGCTTCCCCGAAGAGATGTGCACGTCGGTGTCGGCCTACTTCCCCGCCCGCGGCGATGGATTGATCCTGTGCGAACAATGACCCGCCGAGTGCACCCGACATCGCTGCTGCTGACGATGCTGCTGACGGTGCTGATGACGATGCCGGCGATGCTGCCCATGACAGGCTGTCTCGACGCCAGCGCCGACGCCAGCGCCGACGATGTCGACGGCGACAACAGCGGCATCATTTGCGCGCCCAATCTACCCCCGCCGTCTGACCCCTGCCTGCCCGTGTGCGGCAATGAATTGGGCGTGGGTCAGCCCTGCACCAGGGGCGGCTACGAGTGCCCGGCCATCGACGTGGGCAACGAGGCCACCTTTTGCACCGTTGACTTCGAAGCCACCGACCTGGCGTTTTGCACCCGGCCCTGTTTCGACGACCTCGACTGCGGCAGCGACGCCTTCTGCACCGGCGACCCGCAGAATCCCGATTCCGACAAGGGCTGCACGCCTTCGGCCTGTCGATAAGGATTCGATACGGTGACGACGTCGGCGGCGCCGTTGTGCGACGGCGTCGCACCGACCCTGGTGGCGGCTGGTGGGGCTCGTGTTACGCCTTGCTGCATGTTGCTTCACAGCGCAGCGATGGGACCGCGCCGACGCTCGCTGCGGCGGTCGTGGTCGATTCTGCTAGGGTACAGCCATGCGCGCACGCTCCCTGGCCATCGTCTGTGTCGTCGTGGCGGCCTCCGCCTGTCCGGTAACGGTCTCGGCCCCCGAACTGCAAACTGAGCCCGATGGCGGCTTCTCCGACGGCGGCGGCTTCGTGCTGCCAGGCGAAGGCGAGGGCGAGGGCGAGGGCGAGGGCGAGGGCGAGGGCGAGGGCGACGGCGAAGGCGAAGCC
>CAJBHN010000205.1 GCA_903952805.1 uncultured Myxococcales bacterium
CTGCCGCGCTGACCCACACGATCGGTCTTTCCGCCCCACGAGAACATCATGCTGTCGCGCGCCCACATTCCTGCCCTGCTGTTTGCCGCCTCCCTCGGCGCCGTAGCCGTGTCGTGTGACAACGCCGAAGCGCCAGCCTGCGTCGCCGACGACGAGTGCGGCGCCGACGAGCGTTGCGCCGCCGGCGCCTGCGTCGTCGGTGGCGAGGGCGAAGGCGAGGGAGAAGGCGAAGGCGAAGGAGAAGGAGAAGGAGAAGGAGAGGGCGAAGGCGAGGGCGAAGGAGAGCCCGTTGGCTGCCGCGACGACGGCGACGCCAGCTTGAGCGCACGCGAGCTGCCGTTGGCGCTGTTGGTGCCGCTGCGCATGATCGAGGCTCAGGCCGACGCTGGCGACATCGTCGTCGACGTGGTGGGCGAAGACATCGCCGGCATTCGCACCTGGGACTTCCGCGGTGCACGCAATGGCGATGTCACCGTGGCGGTGCAGGCCGAACCGATGGACGGCCGACATTGGTTCGACAGCAACGTCGACCAAGACCTCAACCTCGGCAGCCTCGACGGCGTCGCCTACACGGCAATGCTCGACGACAGCACTTGGGGCATCTTTCGTCGCACCGACGCCGGCCTGTTCATCCACGCCGTCGCCTCTGACGTCGAAGACCGCACCTTCATCACCTATGACCCGCCCATCACCGCCCTCAGCTATCCGCTGGTCGACGGGGCCGCGTTTTCGTCGACGTCGGATGGCGGCGGCACCTTTGAGGGCAATACACTTTTTCCGTACTGCTCGACCGACACCTATGAGTCCACCGTCACCGGCCGCGGCATCATGAAGACCGACGCCGGCGACTTCCCGGTGCTGCGGGTGCTGACCCGCCAGGAGGTCGTCGTCGACAACTGCTTCGGTCTGCCGCGGGCCACCGTGCAACGACGTCAGGCCATCTTTGTCACCGCTTGCACCGGCGCCGTCGTCAGCGTCACCTCCGCCGACGGCGCAGCCGACTTCGCCTTCACCCAGGCCAGCCGCGTGCGCCGCGTGGGCCTGCCCGACTGAGCGCAAGCCGCCGACCACCACGCGCCACGCGCGGACCGGGCCACACCGCGTGGCCTCGTACCCTCTCATTCCAGGTGGAACGGTCGCCAGCTGCCTCCAAGCACGCCGTTGGCGTCGCAGCGCTACGACAGTGCTGGCACGAATTGTCCAATGAGGCTGGCACCACCCGGGAGCCCGCCATGGTCAACGACACCACGCCTACGTCCACCAACACGCCGTCCACGTCCGGCGACGGCGTCCACGATCGAGCCAAGAGCATTGCGTGTCCGCGCCACGGCATCGTCGACGTCGCCGCCGATGCCCCCTGCACCGACTGCGGTGTCGCCGCCTACGATCTCGATGACCGCAGCGCCCGCGACCTGGTCCGCGCCAATCGCGAGGTGGCGTTGAAGGCCCGCAAGACGGCTGTCGGCGTCGCCATCTTTGTCGTCGCCCTCGTCGCCAGCTTCTCGTGGCTGCCGCTGCGGGTGATGATGTTCAACGTCAACGTGCTGGCGTTTTTGGTGGCCGGCAGCGCCGCCAGCTTCGGCGCCCGACCACTGGCGTTGAAGCTCGAGCCCAACGTCCGCCTGCGACGCCTGGACGACGTCCTCGCCCGCCGCACCGTGTGATCAATCGTCGCGTCATGCTCGACGACAACGACGACGACAACAACGACGACGACGACGACGACGACAACGACAACGACAACGACGATGATTCGATGACGAACCCATGACCCCACGCCAACATCAGGCGCGTAAAATTGGTGGCACTTCTCGATGCTGTCTCACCTGGGGATCTCATGACGCGCTGGCGAAACGGGTCTGCTATCAGCGCGCACGTGCGAGTCATTGGACGCCTCTGGGTACTGATGTTGGCGGTGAGCACCGCCAGCGTGGCTCGTCCGATGGACGAGACGCCGCCGTCGTTGCCAGAGACCGCGCCGCTGCCGCCCACAGCCCCCGAACTGGTTCCTGCCGAGGCGTGCCTGCCCGTGGTCGACGGTGAAGACGTCGGCGACGACGCCGCCGACGCTGACACCGACCCCGACGCCATGGCCCCCGATGGCGAGCGCAACGATGGCGAGGAAGACGCCGACGCGGCCCGCGCCGACACCAGCGTCGAGGACGAAGGCCTGCGCTACAGCCGCGACGTGAGCGATGAGCAGCTGCGACGCTTGTGGACCAATGACGTCGCCGCGCTGGGCTCGATGTCCATTGGCCTCGCCAACGCCGGCCGCCTGGTAAACGGCGTGCAGTTCCCCAAAGCCGGCGGCAATTGGAGCGTCGTCGACGGGCAAGAAAGCTGGGGTACGCAGGAGACGGTCTCGTCGTTGATGGCGGCCATCACCGAGGTGAGCGACCGCCTGCCCGGCACGCCGCCGCTGCGAGTCAACGACATCTCCAAGAAAGACGGCGGCTGGCATCGTCCGCATCGCAGCCATCAAAACGGCCGCGACGTCGACCTGGGCTTTTATTATCCCCATGGCGAGACCATTCGGATCAAGAAGCGCGAGACCTGCATCGACCTCGCTCGCAACTGGGCGCTGGTGCGGGCCCTCGTCACCACGGGCGACGTCCAGACCATCCTCGTCGACAAACGGGTGCAGGCCGTGCTGCACGGCTACGCGCGTTCCATCGGCGAAGACCCGGTGTGGCTCGACGACCTCTTTCGCGGCAGCGCCCCCATCGTGAACCACGCGCCTCGCCATCGCGACCACTTCCACGTGCGCTTCTACAATCCGCGGGCCCAGGAACTGGGCCGACGGGTCCAGCCCCTGCTGGCCGAACGCCCCGAGCACAACATCGCCAGCTATCGGGTGAAGCGGGGCGATACCCTGGGCAAGATTGCGCGACGCTTCGGCACCTCGGCCAAGCTCATCGAGAAGCAAAACAAGGTCCGCTCCAACAACTTGAAGGTGGGGCGCACCCTGACCATTCCCCTGCGCGGTCCCTGCACCACCTGTCCCCTGCCTCCGCCCGTCGTGGTCCCGGCCCGCCGCCTGCCTCCCGACGTCACCGAGTTTTCGCTGGGCCGGGCGCTGATGCCGACCACCGTGGGACGTGCGCACTTTCGCAGCAGCATCGACAGCGCCGCCGCCACCCGCAGCGTGGCCGGCTGGACAACGTCGGCTGCGCGCGCCTGCGGCAGCTGACGGCGACGGCGACGGTCGACAACCGCATATTGTGCGTTTGCACAATCACATTGACCGGTCCTCGTGCGTCTGCAACATCGACCCCATGAGCCGTCGAGCCCTCCCCCTGCGCGCGCTGCTCGCTGCCTCCCTGCTGGGCTTCACGCTTGCTGGCTCCCTGTCGTGTGTGGCGCCGGCCGCCAGGCTGCAGCACCTGCCCATCGTTGACGACGCGAGCACGCAGCGCACGAGCGGCTTGCGTTTTATCGACGTGGGCGATGCCTTCCTGCGGGTGCGGGTCACGGGGCCAGCGTCGTCGACCAAGGTGCCGCTGGTGCTGGTGCATGGCTTTGGTGCCCGTCTCGACAACTGGCGCGCGGTGCAAGACGCCTTGTCGACCGACCGTGTCGTGGTGTCGTTTGACCAAAAGGGGTTTGGTCAGAGCGAACGCAGCGACGGCGACTACGGCCCCGACAAACACGGTCGCGATGTCTTGGCGGTGATGGACCAACTCGGCCTGCCAGACGCGGTGCTGGCAGGGCACTCCTACGGCGGTGGCGTCGTCATGCGGGCAGCCTTGCTGGCCCCCGAGCGGGTGCGGGGCATCGCGCTGGTCGACGCCTTGATCCTCGAAGAACAGGTGCCCACCAGCTTTCGCTGGGCCAGGGCCCCGGTGGTCGGCGAAGCCATCTTTGCCGTGCTGTTCAAGGAGCTGCCCGGCGAGAAGTACGTCATGGCGTTTCACGACGGCGCCCGCTTCACCAGCGCCCGCGTCCTCGACGAAGTCCACCTGATGCAGCGTCGCGACGGCAGCACGTTCGCCCAGCTGCAGACCGTGCGACAGATGCATTACGCCGACGTCGAGGGCCGCTACGCCGACGTCTGCAAAGACCTGCCGCGGGTCGTGGTGTGGGGCGAAAAAGATCGGGTCACGCCGCTGCGCTTTGGCAAGAAGGTGGCCGCCGCCATCGACGCCGACTTCGTCGTCGTCCCCGCCGCGGGCCACGTACCCCTGATCGAACGCCCCACCCCCGTCATCGAGGCCATCGCCGACGTGCTGCGCCAGGCCGACGCGAGCGGACCCCGCTCGACGCGCACGACCACGACCCCTGAGCACCGGGTGCAGCCATGAAGCCTTTCCAGCTTGCCGCCACCGTCGTCGTGGTCGTTGCCATGCTGCAAACGCACATGGCGCTGGCCCGCACCGGCATGGGTGATCCCGTGCAGCCGTGGCGCGAAAAAGACCCCGACGAGTGGCTGTCGTTCCACGGCCACCTGCGCTTGCGCTCGGCGTTGATGGACCACCTCGACCTCGGCCGCGGCCCATCATCCGACGGCAGCCTGCTGTGGCCCACCGGCGACAACGGCGTCACCGTCGGCCACGACCTGCGCCTGCGCCTGGCACCGTCTCTCTTCCTCGGCGACAGCGTGCGGATCTTTGTTGAGCTCGACGTCCTCGACAACGTCGCCCTCGGCGCTCGCCCCCGCTTCACGCCCTTCGGCAAGACCCCGGCCATCGTTGCCGCAGCCCCGTTTCAAGAACCGTTGACAGCCGCCGACGACGCCTTCCACCTGCGCACCGCCATGGCCGAGGTCATCTTGCCCGTCGCCGTCGTCGCCGCCGGTCGCATGCCCAGCCACTTTGGCCTCGGCATCGCCGCCAACGACGGCAACGCCCTCGACGACGACCTCGGCGACCGCGCCGACCGCGTCGCCATCACCGTGCCCATCTTTGGCCACGTGCTGTCGGCGGCCTATGACGTCGGCGCCAGCGGCCCCTCGGGCCAGGCCTTGCCGGGCTATGGGCCAAGCCCCCGCTCACCGCTGCTGTCGGAGCAGAGTGTCAGCCTGGCCTTGCTGCGCTTCCACGCCCCCTGGGAGCAGGAGCTGCTGCACAACGACGGCCGCGTCGTCGTCGACTACGGCCTCGCCGGCAGCGTCGAGTGGCAAGATAAAGACGTCCCCGGCTACTACGTCGACTTCGACGACAGCCTCGGCAACGACGACAACGCCGTCGTCGAGCGGGGCTACCGCGCTGGCGTGCTCGATGGATGGCTGCGCATCGGCACCGATCGGCTGCGGGTCGAGGCCGAGGTGGTCGGCACGACGTTTCAGATCGACAACCCTTCTCCCTACGCCGGCATCACCATCCGTCAGCCCGTCACCGGCACGCCCGTTGGCGGCGTCGCCGTCGTCGAGATCAAACCCCTGCACGATCCCAAAACCCTGTCGGTGCAATTGGAGGGCGGCTTCGCCAGCAGCGACCCGGCCCCCGGCCTGCCCCTGCCCGCACCGACGGCCTTCGTCGGCGCCCGCCCCGGCGACGTCTTTTGGTTCCCAGCTCAACGGCACCAAAGACACGCGCATGGACGCCTATCGCCTGCACCCGCTGCATCGCGTGGACTTGATCTTGTGGCGCACGCTGTTGGGCGGCGTCTCCGAGGCCGCCTATGGCCGCGCCTCCACCCGCTATGCGCCGGCACAGGATATTTTTCCTGGCCTGTCGCTTGAGGGAAACCTGATATATTCTCATGCTCTTGATGCGGGCTCTGCTCCAGGCGGCATCAACCCACTTGGCCTCGAGTTCGATGGGGCAGTGACCCTGCCCTATGAGCAATTTTCCCTGCGAATCGATGCCGGTGTGTTGGTGCCTTTTGGCGGTCTGGGCGAACGCGGCGCCGCAGCACCTCCGCTGGCATCCATGGTTCTTGTGAGGCTTGGCTATGCGTTGTGAACGTTTCGTCCTCGGCCTGGTCTCAGCGGTCTCTGGCGGGCTCGGCTTGGGCTGCGATCCCGGCGTGGTCCAAGACAACGCCGACGACTTCATCCCCGTCATCCAGGTCCCCGACTGCCGCCCCGACAACAACGGCGTCATCGACAGCAGCGAACTGCCGGTGGTGCTCGGTGCGGTGGCCCGCGTGCGCGTCGGACAAAATGTCCCGGTCGACATCGACGGCGACGTCGTCGACGGCGTCAAAACCTGGGACCTCACCCGTCCGGCAGTCGAGTCCGAACCCGTCGGCACCTTGAGCGTCGAGGCGATGGAGGGACAGTGGTTCGCGAGTCTTTTTCCCAGCGCCGACGTCGCCGCCCCCCTGCTGCCCGGCGGCAGCCAGCTGGGGCCCCTGCTCGTCGACGACGACGGCTGGAGGCTGCTGGGTGCTGTGTCGAAGGACGAAGATCCTCCCGAGGGACAAACGCGCGTCGTCTACGACCGACCCACGGTGCTCTATCCGTTTCCGCTGCAGCTCGGCACCCGGGTGACGACGACGTCGCGGGCCCAAAACGCGCTGCTGCTGGGAATACCGACGGCGTTTGACGACACCACAGAGGTCGAGGTCGTCGACATCGGCACGGTGATCCTGCCGGACTTGATCCTCGACAACACCCTGCAGGTGCGGGTCCGCTTCTCACGCACGCTGCTCGCCGGCGACGTGCAGCAGGTCAGCTACATCTTCGTGCACGAGTGCCTCGGCGAAGTCGCCCGCTTCGTGTCGGAGGCCGTGCCCTTGTCCGAACCCAGCCCCGACGGCTTCGCCACCGCCCAGGAAGTCTGGCGCCTGGCCCTGTAGACGCCTGATGACGACACGCGAGGTCGACGTTGTCAGGGCGGCGACAAGGCCTCGGCGTCGCCGATTGCTGGCGTACAAAACTCCATCGGTCGGGTCCGTTCATCAAGCGCATCGTGTTCGGCCCGGACCACAACCACGTCATCGAGCACATGAACGACATGGCCCTGGCCAAAGTCGTGGTCGTGGTCGTGGTCGTGGTCGTGGCTCGCGCACTCACGGCGTGCGCCGGGAGCGCGTGCCATCAACGAGATGCTTCCCAACGCGCGCGCAGTCTTCGTGTCGCACGCAGCGGCGCCGGCTGAGTGAACTGCCCGCGGCTGGCGCAGCAGCCGGCGTGGCGCTGGTGCTACTCGAAGACGTTTTCGCCACCGAGGCGGTCCAGGAAGAACAGGGGCAGCAGGGGGTCGCGGAAGTTGTCGGCGCAGATGGAGCCCAGCAGGCTGTCGTCGTTGACGGAGCGGGCGAACTCCACGTAGCGAAAGGCGCCGTCGGCGCTGCAACAGTTGTCGTCGACGTCACAAGTCTGGCCGATGCCCTGCACCGCGAGGCAGCCGCCGTCGATGCCACCGTCGGGCAGCGGGGCGCAACCGCCGGGCTCAAGGCCGGCGCCGTTGTCGCGCAAGCCACCCATCACCGACACCATGACGTCGGTGGTGCGGCCAGCATCCACCAGGCCGCGCAGCACGTCACGGTAGGCGGCGATGGGCACCAATTCGTTGGCGCGCTCGACGCAATTGCGGGGGCTGACCGCCACGTTGGTAAACAACTCCGGGAAGTTGCCACAGGTTTCGGGCTCCCCCTCGAGTTCGTTGGGAAACCCCAGCGCCCCGTCGCGATGGCTGCAATCGTCCTCGTCGGCGACCACCACCACCATCAGACGACCGTCGGGGCGCAGGAAGCCGTCGAGGTCATTTTCGCATCCCGGAGCCCGCCGGCTGCCAGGGTCCAAGAACACCTCCATGGCGTCGAGCCCCCTCTCGATGGACGAGCCATAGGTGCCCACGCCGAGGATGGCCGCTTGAAACGCCGCCTGCACGTCGTCGCTGTTGCTGATGATCCCCTGCCCCTGCAAGCACCCGCGCATGGTGGTGGGCTCATGCAGTCCGTCTGGGTCCTGGCCTGGCGAGAAGCGCTCATCACATATGCCGACGTCGGTGGTGACAACACCGATGTGGAAGTTGCCGCCCATGGCCGCCATCAGCTGGGCGATCCCGCAGACCCCGGTCAGTTCGGCAAAGACCTCGGGAGACGGCCGGTTGAAGCGCTGCGGCACCGCCCGCACGTCGTCGATGGGACAGCGGGGGTCAAACACCGAGCGCAGCATGGTTTGCTGCTCGTCGGCCATCGACCCGGAGTTGTCGACGACAAACAAGATATCGAGGGGCCGTTGCGCCACCAATGGCAACCGCTCGACGGGCCGGTCGAGCTGGTAGTCGACGGTGCAGGCGATGGGGGCGCCTGCGGCCACAAGGGCGGCGACAGTAGCGGCGACGGCGGTGGTGACGGTATTGGTGACGGTATTGGTGACGGTGGTGGCGACGACGTCGATGCGGGAGCGTGTCATCGAAGATCCTTCGAGGGAGTGGCGGGTCGGGGCAGCACGTGTTTGGGCCAGCCCCCGCAGATCCGTCACGGTGTCGCCGCGCGCACCCGATCCAGAAACAGGCTGTCGGGATAAAGGGCCGCAAACGCCAACGACGACGAACGCGCTTCCTCGAGCCGACCGGCCCGCGCCAACGACAACACTTGCAGCGCCTGGCGCTCCTCAGCCATGCCGCTGGCGGGCGCTTGCGCGGCGTGTTCCTGCAAGACCCGCAGGGCACCGACAGCATCACCCCGAGAGAGGGCCAGCCGCGCCGCTTCGAGTTGCTCGACCTCCCAGGTCGCAGACACGGCCGCCGGCGATGACGTCGTCGGCGACGCCTTTTTCGTCGGCGGCGCCGCGACAAACACCGGCGGCGCGGGAGCCGACACGGGCGCCGACACGGGCGCCGACACGGGCGCCGACACGGGCGCCAGCATCGGCTCACCGACCGAAGCCATCACGGAGGCGGTGGCCGCCGGAGCCACGACCGGAGCCACGACCGGGGCCACGAGCGCGGCCGGCGCCAGCGAGGGCGTGACCAGCGAGCCCACGCCGACGACCGCGACGGCTCCAAGCACCGCCAACGAGATCTTGAAGCCCAGCGCCGAAGCCAGGCCAGCTGTCGTCGCCGAAGCCGTCGCCGAAGCCGTCGTCGTCGCCGAAGCCGCCGTCGTCGTCGTCGCGATCGACGCCGACGCCGGCACCGACGCCACCACGGTCGCGGCCGTCACACTGAGGAGGACCCGGGACAGCAAGCGGTCGCGGGCCTCAGCGGACATGGCGGGGCCGGCGGCGCCGTCGTCCAGCAGGGAGCGCAGGCCGGGTGACAAGGCGTCGTCGAGGTCATCGTCGTTGATCACGGAGTGCTCCCGGTGCCCAGGCGCGCCACCGCGCGGGCGAAGGCCACCCGCGCCAGGCGCAGGCGGGAGTAGAGGGTGTTGAGCGGCGCATCGAGGACGGCAGTGCAGTCGGCCACCGCGACACCCTCCAGCTCATGGAGCACAAACACGGCGCGCTGCTCCAGCGGCAACGTCGACAACGCCGCCTGCACCAGGGCCTGCTGCTGCCGACGTTGGATGACGGCGAAGGCATCGACGCCGTCGCTGTCGACGACGCGCTCGGGCAAGATGCTTGGTTGCTCGCGGGCGATCGAGGCCTTGCGACGGCGATCGAGGGCCACCCGAAAGCAGATGCCAAAGAGCCAGGGGCGCAGCGGGCGCGTGGGGTCGAAGTCGCCAAGCTTGCGATGCACGACCAACAGCACATCGTGGGCGACGTCTTCGAGGTCCCGCTCGGGGACCCCCAGCCGCCACAGCGCACGCCACAGCCAGCGCACCTCGGCGACATAGATGTCGGTCAGTGAGGGTGTGGGTGGTGGCGCTCCCGACATGTCGGTGACGCCAGGAGGCGGCGACTGGGGAGGCATGACGGGGGATGCGGTGGCCAACACAGCCTGGGTTTGGGGCGAGGACGGTCGATCCGTCATCGGGATCCGCGGGAAAAAACACCGTCGACGCCCACCACCAGCAGGGCCCCCGCCAGCGGGCTCTCCCAAATGACGTCGCCGCCGGCGGCCAAAAGCCTCGCCCGCAGGACCGGCGCAGTGACCGCCAGCCGCGCAAAGACGCCAAGGCCTCGCCAGACGGTGCTGCGCAACTGCAGGGCTCCGCCAACGGCCATCACCTGGGCCGTGATGGGTTCGGGCACCGAAAAGCCCACCGCCGTCGTCCGCAGACCGCCGGCCTCGCCGACGACGCAGGCATCCACCATGAGGTCCCCCGACGACAGCAGGTCCTGGCGAAAACAGCCGTCGACCGAGAAGGCAGCGCCGACGGAGTCCAGGCGACGACGGCCATCGACCTCAAGAGCCTTGGGCAGGTCGATGCGCACCCCGAGCCCGACCACCAACGGCAAGGCCCCGACATCGAGGCGCAGCCGGGCCAGCGCCACCTGCCCCACGCCCGGTGCCAGACCCGCTCCCACGCCGGCGCCCACCGCGAGCACCGCCTGCAGGGGCACTGGCCGTGGTGCGGCGGTATGGACCACCGCTGTCGACGTTGATGTCGACGTTGAGGTCGACGGTGAGGTCGACGGTGAGGTCGACGGTGAGGTCGACGGTGAGGTCGACGGTGAGGTCGACGGTGAGGTCGACGGTGATGTTGAGGCGATGAAGACCGGGACCGGTGGCGGCGGTCCACCGAGGGGATCAACGACCAGCGACGTCGTCAGCACCACGGCATCGACGGCGGCGCTGCAGTCGACAAAGGGCCCCAGGTGGCGCAGCCCCAGCCGTACACCATCAACATCGAGGCCCACGTCGACGTCGATCCCGTCCCGGCCCCGCCGAAAGGCCGCACTCACCCGGCGACCAGCGGCAGCGACGTCAACGTCAACATCAGCATCAGCAGCAACGACCGCCGCCACGCCCACGCGCGCCGCCACCAGGGCCGTCAGGGCGGCCGCGTCGATGCAAGCGTCGTCGGTGTCGACGACGATGCCGACGGGGCCCAGCGTCGCCGCCAGGGTCATCCCAAAAAAGAGTGGCACCAGCCCCGTCATGTCTCAGACAACGGTTGCAGATGTCGTCCACGAAAGCGATGCCGCGCCAGTTCAGCAGGGAGGCGCCGCCGTCATCATTGCCTTCGCAGCGCCCCGAACGGAACAACACGTCGTCGCTGTGGCCGTTGTCGCCGGCGCCGCGGCCATCATCGGCGCGCACGTCGACGTCGGTGCGCTCGACGTATCGTCTCGATTGGGCGCTCCCCGCCCTGCGGGCCCACGCGTCGCGCGTCGCTCTCAAGCTGCCCCCTGAGCCACATCTCCGTCGTCACACATGGCGCACGCGAGCGGAGCGAGCTTGCGCAATGTCCCGTTC
>CAJBHN010000206.1 GCA_903952805.1 uncultured Myxococcales bacterium
CTCGATGGCCCGGCTCCTTTTCTGGAGCGCAGCGTGCGGGCGGCGATGCTGGCCTGCCCCGACGACGTCAGCTGCCGGGTGTTGCTGGCCCACCGCCCGCGCTCGTTTGAGACGGCGGCCACACTCGGCACCACGTTGACGTTGTCGGGCCACACCCATGGTGCCCAGATGGCGCTGCTTGGACGCTCCCTGCTGGAGCCCTTGTGGCCCGAGAGCTTTCTGCTGGGGCACTACCGCCGTGAGGGCGGCAATGGCACCAGCCACCTCTACACGTCGGCGGGCTTGGGACACTGGATGCCGTTTCGGCTCAACTGCCCCTGCGAAGCGGTGCTGGTGACCCTGCGCGCAGCCACGCCCCCCACGGCGGTCGCCACGCTGTTGGATCTCCGCGACGACGTGACAGAGACCGGCTAGCCTCCGCCGATGCGTCGTCTGACTTCCTTGCTTGGCGTCCCCTTCCTGATGTCGACGTTGGCAGGCTGCCCCGTGCCTGAGGACAGCAGCGTCGGCGAAGGCGAGGGCGAAGGCGAGGGCGACACCGGCGAAGGCGAAGGCGAAGACCTTGGCTGCGTCCCCGACGCCGACACGGGGTTTCCGGCCCCCCTGACCACCGTCACGACCGCCATCGGCAGCGACGCCACCCTCGACATCGGCGCCTGGAACATCCGCAACTTCCCCCGCACCTCGGGCACCGTTCGCACCGTCGCCGACATCATGACGTCCCTCAATTTGGACCTGATGGCCGTCGAGGAAATGGAAGACGAAGCGGCCTTCCGCGAACTCGTCAAGCGCCTGCCAAACCATGAAGGTGTGTTGTCTACCCACACCTACAGCACCGGCGCCTACCAGAAGCTCGGCTTCATCTACCGCTGTGGGACCATCAGCCCCGTAGGGCCTCCCCAGCTGCCATTTGCCTCCGACGGCTTCAACTTTCCCCGCCCGCCGCTGCAGCAGCGCTTTCGCTACACCAATGGCGCGACGTCGTTTGAATTCATCGCCATCGCCGTCCACTTCAAGGCCAGCGAGGGCAACAACGACGCCGAGAGTTCTGCTCGACGTCGCAGCGCGTTTCAACAACTCGCCAACTACACCGACTCGCTGGTGCGCGCCCAGGGCCCCGACGAGGTCGTCATCATGGGCGACTTCAACGAGCGCCTCGACGAACCCGCTGGCGAGGTCAACTGGACGCCGTTTCTCGACGACTCCCGCTACGTGGTGCGCTCACTCCCCTTGTCAGACCGGGGCGAGGCATCGTTTCTGTCCAGCACCAACGCGATGCTCGACCACATCGTGACGACACGCGCCTTTGACGACGAAGTTGGCGCCGGCACCGCGGCGATTCCCCGCCTCGAGCAAGAAATCCTGAACTACCGCGACGCCGTGTCTGACCACCGCCCCATCACCCTGGTGATGCGCGGCGATCAGTAGCACCGGCGCGCTACTGCATCGCGTCTGGCACGCCGTCGCCGTTGTCGTCCGGCAGGGCGCTGAGGCGCTGGAGCGCGTCGTCGACGCCGTCGCCGGCCACGTCGGTGTCGTTGGCGTCCACGTCAGCGTCGTCGTCGTCGTTGTCGTCGCGGTCGTTGGTCAAGCCGTCGCCATCGCTGTCGGTCTGTGTGGCGGGTGAGCCAGCGACGCCGCCGGTCAAGGTGGTGTCGGCGGGAACGCGGGTGCCGCGGACGACGGTCAGGGTGCCGATATCCACGTCGTCTTCGCCACGGGGCACCAGGGACTCGCCGCCGTCAAACGTGTAGAGCCCCAAAAACGAGCCAAGGCCCCGCTGGGTGCCAGACGGCACCTGCAGCACGAGCACGACGTCCTGGTCGCCAGCGACGGTGGCGACAAATGTGGCTTCAGCACGCTGAACCGACGGATCGAACACCGCCGAAGGAAAGACACCGATGCCGCCTTCGGCGTCTATATGCAGGGCCGCCATCTGCAGACCCGTCACCTGCCGACCCACCAGGTCGTCGTCGGGGACCTGCAGCCGCCCCTCGAAAAGCCGGAAGCCCTCGGGCTTGTCGCCGGCCTGGCCCGAAAAACCGTCGCAGCCGGCAAGGCTGCCCATCAACGGTGAGACGACGGCGACGAGGGCCGCCAAAAGGGCAGTGTGGCTTTGACGCTTCATGGGCTCTTTCTCCGCAGGCGCAGCACCACGAGACCCAGCATGGGCCACCACAGCGACGACGTTTGAGTGCTGGTGCAGCCGCAGGATTCGGTTTGCAGGGGGACTTCCACGTCACCAGCCACAATGCGCGGGGTGGAGCGGTCGAGGTCCTCGGGCTGACCTCGGTCACGGGCGCCGCAGCCGACGGTGTCGATGACGACGCCCGGAGCCGTCAATGGGCATTGGTCGCAGCCGTCGCCGACGCCATCGGCATCGGTGTCGGTCTGGGCCGGGTTGTAGAGTTCGGGACAGTTGTCGAGCAGGTTCTCAGTGCCATCGCCGTCGACGTCACCGGGCTGGGACACGACGGGCGGCGGGCCTTCACCCTCGCCCTCACCTTCGCCTTCTCCCTCGGCAACAATGACGTCGACCTCGGTGGTCAAATCAAGGGCGAAGAACTCGGCGGCGTCGACGACGTTGTCGCCATTGCCAGCGGGGGCCTGGGCCAGGATGCCGTCGCCGTCGTTGGGCCCATAGCGCACGGCAGCGACGAATACGCGGTCGGGGATGCGCCCGAACTCCTCGAGCAGATTCAGGGTGCCCTCGACGACGCCACGGCCCGGCACGGGCTCGGTGACTGCGACGCTCTCGCCAGTGGTGCCAAACCACTTCACGAAGTCGTTGCTGCCCTCGTCACCGACAAAGAGACCGCCGGTGGCCACGGTGCCGGCCTTGCCAAATGGCGCAGCGACCGTGCGACCGGTGTCGTCGGTGACCAGCAGGAAGGCGTCGTTGGCGCGACCCGCGGCCTCGGTGGCAACGTAGAGTTCGGCGCCGTTGAAGGAGGCAGAAACCGAGATGCCCGGGCCCTGGGCGCGGCGGAACTGGGCGTCGTCGATGGCGCCGTCGAGGACGTAGCGGGAGCGCGACAACCCTGGGACCACGACGCAGCCGTCGCGACCCACGACCGTGCCCACGATGGTGCCGACGCATTGGTCGCAGCGGTCGCCGATGCCGTCGCTGTCAGTGTCGGTCTGGGCGGCGTTGGCGGCGCCGCGGCAGTTGTCGTAGGAGTCGAGCACCTTGTCGTTGTCGGCGTCGGGGATGCCGTTCTTGGTGACCTGCAGCACGCGGCTGCCAAAGCCCGGCACGTTGAACGTCACGCCGCCAGCCTGCAGCAGCTGCTGCTTGGTGACGCTGATGCGCACGCTGGGGTCGAGGTGGTCGACGAGGATCAGGGTTTGGTCGGGGAAGTCCGCAAAGACCTGGGCCGGCGGAAACACGCGCGTCGTCGTGCCGATGGCGGTGCTGTCGGCACGGTTGGCCATGACGAAGAAGCGTTGGCCGTCGCCAAAGCGCATGAAGCTGTAGACGTTGCCGCCCCCCTCGTCGCCGTTGGAAGAGACCCGCAGGTAGGTGTTGCCCGGGGCGAAGTTGACGGCGCTATCGGGGAGGGCGAGGGCCCGGTTGCCCCGACGAATCGTGATGAGCTTGCGGTATTGCTTGCGCAGGGCGTCGACGCCGCCGTCGCTGAAGGTGTCGGTGGCCTCGTCGTAGATGGCGAACGGATAGCGCCCACGAAGCTCCTGGATGCCAACTTCATTGCCGTAGGTGATCAGGGGCACGCCGGGCAGCGTCATCAGCACGCTGGCGACGGCGCGGGCTTTGCGAAGGTCACCGCCGGCGCGCAGCAGGAAGCGGTCCTCATCCTGGTTGTCGATGTAGCGCATGAAGAGCACGTCTTCCTGACGGACGCTGCTGCGGGTGCGCTCCCCCTGGGCCCTCTCGATGAAGCGGGTGGAGTCCTCAAGGGCGCCATCGACACCGTCGAAGTTGCCGCCCTGGGCGAAGGCGTCGCGGGTGTTGAAAAAGGTGGTCGAGTCGTAGGCGAGGTCGAAGCCGTCGTCGAAGAACTCGGGCAGCGGCGGGATCAACTCGGCGAGCATGACGGCGTCAGGATCACGCGCCTTCACCGCGCGCCGGGCGAGCTTCCAGAAGGACGGCGGCGAGAAGCCGGCGATGTCGCAGCGCAGGCCGCTGACGCCGCGGTCGAAGTGCCACTTGACGACGTCGATGACCGTCTGCCGCACCATCGGGTTGTTCTGGTTGTTGTCTGGCAGGGCGACGAACGTGAAGGCGTAGCGGTAGTTGCCGGCGTTGTCGAAGGAGTACCAGTCCCGCAGCGGTGAGTCGGGGTTCTGGTTGGCGGCCTTGAAGAACGGGTGGGAGTCGCCCGTGTGATTGGCGACGAGGTCCATGATGATCTCAAGGCCGAAGGACTTCGCCGCCTCGGTGAGCAACTCAAGCTGCTCGGGGGTGCCGTAGTCCTCCTCAACACCGAAATAGCCGGAGGCCGCGTAGCCGTGGGTGGTCGGGCCGGGGGCCAGGGGCATCAACCAGATCGACGTCACGCCGAGATCGGAGATGTAGGCGAGCTTGTCGATCATGCCGAGGAGGTCACCCTCGCCGTCGGCATCGCTGTCGAAGAACTCCCGGACAAAGCCCAGGTAGAGCACCTTCTCGGTCTTCCAGTCCTTTGGCGGCCTCGCCAGGTCGAATCCACGGATGCTGCCATCGGCCTTCACCACGATCATCGCGGTGGCCGGGTAGCTGCCGTCGACCGCCAGGTGCACGAGGTACGCGCCCGGGGTCGAGGGCCTGGTGAAACTCGCAGTGCGATCGCTCTGGGTGAGCGTGAGCGGCGTCGGGTTATCGTCGTCAGCGGCGAAGAAGGCGCCGCCAACGCCCGGGCTGCCCTCCGTCAAGGTGCCGTCCACTGTGATCGTGCTGCCGTCGAAGACAACCTCGACGCGGGGCCGCACCGCCGTGTTGAACGCCGGGACCACGTGCACGGTCGTGAAGGCCTCGGGCGACAACGCGCCGCCATAGTCACGGACCCGCAGGCCAATGCGGTACCGACCAGCGACGTTGGTGGAGAAGCGGGGCATGGCGCCGAAGTCCCCAGACGCCCCTGGGAGCGACGCTGTCCGCTGGCACGGCTCACCGCGGGGATTGCCGCTCTCGTCGATCAAGGGCTTGCCGAAGCCGTCGCGGGGCTGGAGTTCCTCGTCGACGCAGCGGAGCTGGGGGTTGCTGCCACCTGGCTGCTCGACGACGCGCCACTGGTACTCGGTGAAGCCGATCTGGTCCGGGTCCTCCGAGAGGCTGGCGTCGACGACGACCTCCTGGCCCACCTCGGCGAAGAGGGTGATGCCAGCGTGGGCGACGGGCGGGCGGTTGTCGCGGTTGACGAGGATGCTGCCCTCGAACCGGTCGGCGGCCAGCCCTTGGTCATTGGCGATCTCGAAGAAGACCCGACGGAAGCCCTCAGGCGGATTGTTGAGCGTGACGCTCACGAGCCCGCCAGTGCTGTTCGCCGTCAAGGTGGGGTTCGGAATCGGCGTCAACGTCGGCGGCGTCGTATCGAGCACCGGTGCGTAGCGCAGGTCGATGGGCTCCTTGCTCTCGATGAACGCCCGCACGCTGCCGGTGTTGAGGGCGAGGTTGTCGGCGCCGCGTCGGACCTCAACCGAGAGTGCGACGGTGTTGCTCGTGACGAGGGCCCCGTGACCGGGCGCAAACGACGGCGCCTGGAAGCGCGGGCGGTTCGGGTTGCGGACGAAGAGGCAATTGTCAGTCGAGAACTGGCCACAGAATCCCCGGTCGCGGGGGTTGGGATCGCGAAAGAAGTTGGAGTCCGGGATGTCGTCCGGGTTCAACGACGGATCGTTGAGGTTCACGAACTGGTCGGCGTTGGCGACGTACACGTAGATGAAGTCGCCCTCCACCACCGGAACCGTGATCGAGCACTCCTTCGGTGTCGCGTTGTTGCAGGTCATGCGCTGGGCGCCGTTGACCTTGTTTCGACCTCCCTCCTGGTCGAGCATCAAGAACGCCGACGTGATGGGGCCCTGGTAGGTGATTTGATCGCTGCGGAAGCGAAACGTCACGCGCTCGGTGAACTGCGCCGACGCCGACGTCGACAGCAACGACGACGACAACACGATGACCAGACAGAGCAGTTGTTGCAGCTGACGCATGTCAGGGCTCCTCACGCGAAGGGGGGAAGCGGCCGATGAAGCCGTCGTCGTAGTCGACCGGGGTCAGCTCCACCGACAGGGAGCCGCTGATGATTTGCTGGGGCGTGACCCCGAGGTTGACGTCGCGCCAGGTGCCCACATGCACCACACGGGTGACGATGGGCTGGGCGGCGACGACGACGACGAGGTCTGGGACCTCCTGCTTGAACATGCGGGCGCCGTCGGGGGTGCCGCTGGGGTCGGGCTCACTGCCTACCCTGGCCCCCTGGAACACCGTGGCGCCGGTGTAGTCAATGGTGCGACCTCCAGCCTGGGTTGTGGTTGGGTTGACCACATCGACGATGCCGACCTGGGCGTCGGCGAAGGCGTCGACGTTGTCGGTGGCCAGGTTCTTCATGACCGTCGCAAAGGCGCGCCCCGCAGACGACACGAGCCGGTTGAGGGGACCGCAGCCCTCGGCGGCGTCGCAGCGGACAACCTTCCAGCCGTAGGGACGACCCGGGGGCAGCCAGATGGTCCGCTGCCACACGCCGGGCTTGCCGGAAATTTCCCGCATGCGCAGGCAGGGCTGCTCGCCGCCAGAAAAGGCGTCGCCACAGTTGTTGCCGAGGGCGTCGACGGCGAGCTGCCACTCGCCGGTCAGAAACACGGCTTCGCCAGCGCGCACGCCGCGTTCGCTGCCGCTGGTGTTGAGATAGGCCCGTGACGCATCCACGCGGAACGTGACGGGCGTGTAGGTCGGATTGCCGAGAGAGACGCGCACCGTCTGTGGCGCCTCGTCAGGAGCCACCACCGACACCGACAGGGCCTCGTAGGGAGTCCCGTCTTCAACCAGGAAGGCGAAGTAGGGAAAGGTCTGGGCGGTCGCGCCGTCGAGGACGCGGGCGGGATCGACGCGCACACTGACCGTCGTCTCCCAATAGCCGGCGTCGTCACCGGTCATCGGCGTCAACGTCAGGGTGCGGGGGAACGACTCGTCGAAGGTGCCGTCGGCGCCAAAGCTGACCTTGAGCTGGGGCAACACGAGCTCGCGGGCGGCCCGGTCGTCGACGACGAGGCGCACCTGCTTCAGCCCGTCGCCAACGTTTTCGTCGACGGGGGGCGGCGGCAGCACGTCGACCACGGGTTCGTCGATGATGTCTGTCGGCGGCAACACCGACACGCGAACCTCGACGGGGGCGGTCGTGGGCGCCACGAAGGTCACCAGATTCGAGGCGATCTGGCCGGCGCCGTCCACCAGCATCAGCGCGAAGGGACGGCGGTCGACGGCGAGGTCGCCGTCGTCAGACGGGTCGACGGTCCGGCCTGGATCGACACCGACGGTGAGGCTCGTGGCAAAGACATCGCCTTCGTCGGCGAGGTCGCGGGGCTGCAGGCTCTCGGAGAAGGCCCCGTTGTCGGCGAGGGTGACCAGCAGCGACAGGCCCTCGGTGTGCCGGCGGGCGGTCTCGACGTCTTGGACAATGACCCGCACGGTGGTGGTGTCGCCCACGCCGCCGACGGCGGTGAAGTTGAGGGTGCCGCTCAAGATGCGACCGGTGGTGGTGCGGACGCCGTCGACGACGATGGTGTAGCTGAGGCCAGCAATGAGGGTCGAGCCGACGCTGAGGGTCACCTCACGCTCGGCGGTGCGGCGGGGGGTGATGTCGAACGCCAGCGGCGGCACCGATGTGAAGTCCGTGATGTGAAACGCCCCCGACACGCTGTCGGCCTCGACGGGGTCGGTAAAGCGGACGCGCACGGTCTGGCTGTCGATGGCGGTCACGCCAGCGAAGCCGTCGCCGATGAGGTCGGCGGGGTCCACCGGTGGGGCTCCACACTCACACGACGAGCCCAGCAGGCCAGACAACAGCGCCGACGTCAGCAGTCCCAGAACGCATCGTGTCTTCGAGGTGGTGGTCTTCATCACTCGCTCCTGCGGGCGCGGCCGAGGGCCAGATGGAAGGCGGGGAAGCCGGTCTTGCGCTTGAACGTGATCTCGTCGCCAAACAGGCAGTCGACGGTGACGACGCCGTCGCCATCGTCGTCACCGACGATGAAGACCGCGTTGTCGTTGCCGGGGTATTCCTGCCCGTCGCCAAAGGCCGCGGGTCCGCGGGCTGCGTCGGCAAAGGCAGCACCAGGGAAGGTCGGGTTCGACGACGCAAACGCCGTCGTGAACGACGCAAACGACTTCCAACTCAACGTGCTGCCAACGGGGACGCCCGGAATGCGCACCGTGTAGACGTTGTCGCGGGCGGTGCGGTCGCCGTTGCTGCCGTCGTCCCTGAGCTCGGGCTCGACGCCGGTCAAGGGTGCGCCGTCGGCGGGAAATCCTCCCAGCGCCGTCGTGAACGGGTGGTTGGCAATCTGCGTGGCGCCGTTTTGCGACAGGGCCGTGCCCAGGACGAACACACCCTCGCGCTGTTGACTGACAGTGGCCGGGCTCAGGGCCCGCGACGGCGGCGATGCGGCACCACCGGCGCCCACGCCGACGACGCCAATGCTGTCGGAGATGGTGTAGGTCAACAGCACGTCGACGGTGGGCGCCTGGCTGACGGCCGTGAAGCTCGCCTCAGCAGCGCTCTCATTGCCCGACAAGTCGGTGACGCCCTCGGCACTCACCTGGTAGGTGCCGCCGCCGGTCATGGCGGTCGTCGTCAAAATGACGATGTCGGTGCGCAGCGGGGCGAAGGTGGCGTTGAAGGCTGCACTCTTGAGTTCATCGCTGCCGCCAAAGCGCACCGCGGTGATTTGCACCTCGGATACAAGGTACGACGTGATGCGTGACGCCGACTGGGCGGTGACAGCCTCGTTCCACAGCAGGGCGATCGACGTCGACGACAGGGGAATCACCCGCGCAATCTCGGGAGGGTCGAACTCGCCAAAGCCACTCAGGGGTACCGTGACGTTGGTCAGGGTGTTGCCGGCCACGTCGTCGACTCCCTGCACGGTCAGCGTGTAGGCGGCCTGACGCGTCTGGGTCGTCGTCGTCAACAGCACCCGCAAACCGCCACCCAGCACGCGAACCGCACTCACGGTGGGGTTGGGGGCGCCGGCACCGCCGATGCTGAAGTCGGCCAAGGCCACGGAGGCCTCGGCCAACCGCTCGGTGAAGGTGACCTCGACCTCGGTGGGCGACGTGGCCCGCACCAGGGACACCGAGGGGGGCACGTCGTCGATGAGGGGCTGGAAGGGCTGAAACGACCCCGGCGACGTGAAGCCGGCCGTCACCGGCGCGGTGAGCGCGTTGCCGCGGGCGTCGGCGAGGCCCGAGACCACGACGGCGTAGGCCGTGTCGTTGGCCATCGAGCCGGTGCGCACCACCACCTGGGTGGTCAGGGGCTGGCCAACGACGGACTCGACAATGGGCAGGGCGCCGCCGTCGCTGGAGATGCCGACGGCGACCACGCCGGGGGCGACGATGGCTTCGTCAAAGCTCATCACAACGCTTTCACTGTCCCGGGCCCGGACCGCCAACAACCTGGGGGCGTCGTCGTCGACCGCACCCGCCACCAGCAGGGGCAAGTCGACGAGGCCGTCGTCGTAGTCGGCGCCGCGGCCAAAGGGGCTGTCGCGCCAGGTGCCGATGATGTCGGGCTCCAGGCGGCGATCGACCTCGCCAACGATCAACAGGTTGTCGGGGTTTTCGCGCTTGAAGATGACACCGGCGCCGGGGAGATCGGTGCCGTTGGTCGACAGACGGGCGGTGGCGTAGTTGACGCCGTCGGCGCCGAGCATCGTGCGGGGATCGACGACGACGCCGCTCAGATCGTTCCTGGTGGCCAGGCTCTTGGTGACGGTCTCCAGGCTCGGCGGGGGGTCGCTGGCGGTGCGGGCGTTGCCGTGGCCGAGCTTGTACGCATAGGTGCCGGCGGGCAGGCGCAATGCGAGTTCATAGACGACGCCACCGTCGACGCGGCGATCGGTCGGCGTGAACTTGAAGCCCGGAAGGCCAGCCACGTCGGTGCGGCCAAAGACCCGCAGGTCGGCACCATCGACGCCGCGGGCGTCGCGCATGACGGTCCCCGTCAGATACAGGTCCGAGCCGGGAGGCAGACCGCGGGTGGTGCCGTCGACGCTGGTCCAGGCGAAGTCGACGACGGCCTGAAATGTCACGATCGACAGGGCGAGGGCGCGGGCGTCGACGGCGGTCTCGGCGATGACGTTGCCAGCCACGTCGAACACATCACCGACCTCCAGGCGGTAGGTCTGACCCCGGTTCTGCTGCGAGGTGACCACGAGGACATCGCGGCCCCGCTGAAACGCGGCGAATACCGTGAGGCCGTCGTCGCCCAGCACGGCTGCGTAGTTGGCGGCGTTTTCGGCGGCGATGCGGTCGAGTTCTTCCGAGAACGTGATGACAAAGACCTCGCCGGTCTCGGCGTTGGCGGGACGCGACGCCGGGTTGACCTCGACGATGCTGCCGCCGCGCACGGCCACGACGGCGGGCGGCGTCCGGTCGGGGCCGACGGCGATGCTGGCGCCGGTCTCCAATTCGTTTTGCTGCAGCGATGCGTCGCGAACGTTTTTGACGCTGACCCGGTGGTGACGACGTGGATCGACGCGCTCGTGGGTCAGGGTGACCTGGCTGCCGGTGACGCGGGCGGCGATGACGCGGACGGCGCCGTTGTCGTCGTTGACGAGCAGGTAGTTGGCGGCGAGGCCGGCGCTTTGCACATCGACGTCCTCGGAAAACGCGACGCGGGTCTCGTCGACAGCCAAAAACGACGCCGCGATCAAGCGGGGCGCATCGTCGTCGTCGGCGCTGACGGTCAGCGGCGGCGGGCACACGGTGCAGATGCCGTTTTCACGGGCCTCGGGGATGCCCGCCGGCGTCAGCGGTGCGCCACCGCGGGTGCCGTCGACGGCGAGGCCGAGGTTTGGCAACAGGCCGTCTTCGACGGCGGCAACGGCGGCGCCCCCGAGGTCGTCATCGTAGTCGAGGTTGCCGCCGCCAAGGCGGGCGTTGAGATTGACAAAGTTCTTGTTGGAGGATTCGTCGCCGAAGCTGTCGCGGCGGATGACGAGGCAATCGGGCTGCCCCGAGGCGCTCGACGTCAGCACGTCGTCAACCTGCAGGATGCGAGCGTTGCCGGGCCATTCCTCGGTGGCGGTGAAGCCCTCGTTGGGAGAACCGTTGGTGTATTTGTACAGCACGCGCATGCCGCGGGGCAGGCCGATGACCCGCGAGAACACGCCGTCACCAGCGACCTCGTCACCGTTTTGCCCGTCGTCAAACAGTTCGGTGCGCGGATCGTTGGGGGTCAGGCGGGGGCGCAGCACACCGGCGCTGTCGGCAACCGGCGACTGGGGGTCCAGCGTGATGCCGAGGAAGACCTTGCCCTCCTTGACGGGCTGGCGGAGCACCTGGGCTGCGCCATTGCCGTCTTTGCCCTGCCCGCTGGCGTCGACGGCGAACAGCACATTGACCTGACTGGGGTCGCAGACGATGGGCACCAATGCCGCGTCGACGGCGGCCTCGAGGGCCACGCTGTAGCTGGTGGCGTCGGAACCGGCAGCTGCGGCCACGTCGGCATTGACGCCAAACGAGGTGACGTCGAAGGCGGCGTCGCCGACGGCGGGATCGAGGGTCTCAAAAATGTCGCCGACGAGGGCGCGAAAGGCCTCGACCCTCTCATCGTCGCCCAGCGCGTTGTCGCGTACGGCGGTCAGCGTGGTCGACGGCGTCGACGCCAGCGATGCCCGTTCGCGCACAGCGTAGCGCTCAACGACCTGGGCGGCGGCGGTTGAGGCCAAGCCCAGATTCTCGCGCACCGTGGTGGTGTCGACGGCGGCTTCGGGGACGAAGTCCTTGACGATGAAGCTGCCGCCCTGAACGACCAGGCGCACGTTGAAGTGGTCGAGACCGGGGCCAAGGGCCAGCGTGAAGGGCTC
>CAJBHN010000207.1 GCA_903952805.1 uncultured Myxococcales bacterium
CGACGGCGCCGGCGCGTCCGCGGCGGGAGATTTCGATCTGGCCCGCCCAACCGAACAGGTGTTCAGTGTGCCTCGCCATGCGGATGGGCCGGCCGCTCTGCTGGCCCCGGTCCCAAAAGTGGCCCTGTTCTTCCTATCCGCTGTAGAAAACACTGATGAAGAGCAGTGAGATTGCTCAGGAAACACTGCAGATATCGTGAGCGTCCGTTCCGCGCTGCAACCAAGCCCGAACTGGGACAAGGCAACTGTCCTGCTCAAGGAATCCTTCGTTACACAGTAGGGTCACGACATGTTTGGCATGGGGGCCGCTCTTCTTGCATTCGCGATTCCGCTCGTCAGCCCAGCACCGGGATGGCCATCCATCGATGACGACGTTGTTTCTGTCGGAGGTGGCGAAGGCGACGCAGCAGTCATCGTCGGTATCGATGAGTACACCTACCTGCCATCAGTGCCGGGTGCGGCAAAGAATGCGACGGCTTGGCAACAGTGGCTCTTGCGTGTTCGAAGGACGCCAACGCAGCGTGTCGTGACCTTGCGCGACAGCGAGGCAACGCGGGAACGAATTCTACGAGGGCTTGGGAGCGCAAGGGACGCAGTCGCCAAAGGCGGTACTCTGTGGGTCGTGTTCATTGGCCATGGGGCGCCGGCTCCAGCTCAGGCCGACGGCCTTGTGCTCGGGGTCGATACGCAGGCAGACGCTGACAGCTTGGCGGCCCGGGGCATTCTTCAACGAGACATCGCAGCTGCAGTCGAGGGTGGCGCCCAATCGGAGACCATCATCGTCTTTGATGCATGCTTCTCCGGCCGTACAAGCGACGGTGGCAGCTCTTTGATTGCGGGTCTGCAAGCGACCTTGCCGGTTCGCTCAAGAGGCTCAACAACGGCGACGTTGCTCGCGAGCAGTGACACCTTCGCCGGCTCACTCCCGGGCGGGGGGCGGCCGGCGTTCAGCTACATCTTGCTCGGCTCTCTAAGAGGTTGGGCGGACGAAGACGGTGATGGTCGAATCACCGTCGACGATGCCATGAATTTCACAACGGCAACGATGCAGGCCGCCCTCAGAAGCGACGCTCGGCTCCCATCACAACGCGGAACACCTTCGCGACTCGCGCTCAATACAAGTGACCGCACATTCGACGTTGGGGCTGTTGTTACTGGCCGGTGCCCCGATGAAACACGTTGGGACGGTCGGCAATGCAAGGCAAGGTGTCCGGCTGGTGCAGCGTGGAGTGGGAGCGCGTGCATTTCCCAAATCGTGTCCTGTCCTGCTGCTATGGTTTGGAATGGCACGTCGTGTGCGCCCGCGATCGAGTGTCCTGCGCACACTGTCTTCAACGCGGGCTCATGCGTGGCATCGACGATTTCCTGCCCGACAGGCTCGAGATGGGATGGGGTGGCCTGTCGCGCAAGAACCGTTGCATTGGCCCCAGGAGGCCCTGATCGCCCCGCTGCGGTCGAGCCTTTGATCGAGACACCAGGTGAGCTTGCTCCGCCTCTCACGCTCCCGCGCGATCCCGTCGCGGCGGATACCACTGTCAACCCGAGAAGGACCCTGGAGCCTACGGCCAACAAGTCGTTCCCATGGCTGATGGCTGGTTCAGGCACAGGGGTGGCGTTGGCTGTTACCGGCGTTGCCGTCAGTGCTTACCTCCTATTCGGCGCGTCTGCGGTACTGGACAGCGCGACCACAGGACGCGACGCCAAAGATGCTGCTGTGACGACGCAATATGTTGCGGGCACATCACTTGCCTTGGCTGGCGCGCTTGGTGTCGCCGGAGTCGCCACGTTCGCCTTTACTTTGCTCGATCCCAACGAGTCGAGCAAAGCAATCCCTTCGCCGTCGTCGCTTTGAGGTGCGCATGATGCGTTGCTCCATCGGTCTTTTGGCGCTGCTTCTCTTTGCTGCCCCCGGCTGCCGAGCGCCGCGATGTGTTTCTGACGACACGTGCCCAACCGGTTCTGTGTGCAGTGCGGATGGTTTCTGTCAGCAAGGGAGCGGGCTCTTGGGTGGAGAAGGCGAGGGCGAGGGCGAGGGCGAAGGCGAG
>CAJBHN010000208.1 GCA_903952805.1 uncultured Myxococcales bacterium
TCGTCGGGAGCGTCGACGTCGCTGCACGCTGCCGAAGCGCTCGCCGGCATGGCCGCTGCGTTGCAAGCGCTGACCAGCGGGGAGGGTGCCACCACGCCGTCGGCGCGCTGATGGGCTGATCGTCCCTGACGGCGCAACAGCCGTTCAGTACGCTGTCAGCATGAGCGCCCTCGATGGATCTTCCCCGGCGGTGGCGCGGTGGTTTCAGACCACCCTGGGCGCTCCCACTCCTCGCCAGGAGCCCGCCTGATGGACCACCTCGACAGCGACGGCGTGCACCTGCACGAGGACGTGGGGATTCACGCCGACGCCGTCAGCACCGCCCTGCGCGGGGCGGCGCCCCGACTGTTCCTCGCCCGCTGACCGCGGCGACCGAGTGCACATCGCGACACAACTGGAACCTGGACACCCGATGACACCCGAGACTTGTATGGTACGGCCAGCAGATATCGGTCGCTGCCCAACGGCCTGGAGTTCTTTTTGAGCAATCCTGCCCAGACCCTGCTGGCCGCGATGATTGTCCAGATGACCGTCCTGGGTGTCGTGTCGTACCCGGCCTGGAGCGTCACCGACGTCGGCCGCGAGACCCGGCGGTTGACCTCCCGCGGCGCCATCGCCGTCATCGTGGGCCTGGCGCTGATGTCGGCCCGGGGCGTCGTGCACGGCGCGGCCAGCATCGTCGTCGCGAATGCTCTGCTCCTCAGCGGCTACCGAAACATCTTCACTGGCGTGTATGTGGCTTTTGGGCTGCCACCGCCGCCGGCCTGGGAGCGGTGGTTGACCAGGCTGGCCATCGTGGCGGTGGCAGCGCTGTGGGCCGCCGACCCCTCCGCCGACGCCACGCTCTTCGCCCAGCCCCGGCTGCTGGTCGCCTCGCTGCCAATGGCCGCGATCTCGGGCTACCTTGTCGTCACCCTGATGCGGAAACGCATGCGGCCGTGGCCGCTGGGGGCACGCTACGTCGCCACCGCCGCCGCGTTTGGCTGCGTCACCAACGCTGGTCGCCCGGTCGCCTTCCTGTTTGTCGACGGCCACGTTGATCCCCTCAAAACCCCCGTTGCCATCGTGGCGGTGGGGTCGGCGCTGGGCTCGAGCCTGCTGCTGTACATCGGCATCGCCATGCAGGTGGAGACCCGCGCCCGGGAGCACCTGGAGCACAAAAACGAGCAACTCTCCCAGCAGGCCTTCACCGACGGACTGACCGGGCTCGCCAACCGCCGCCACCTCGAAGACACCGCGCTCATCGAATTGGCCAGGTCCCGCAGGCATGGCTGGCCCCTGACCGTGCTGCTGATCGACGTCGACCATTTCAAACGGGTGAACGACCGCTTCGGCCACGCGACCGGCGATGCCGTGTTGCGAGAAACCGCCAAAAGCATGCTGATCGGGCTGCGCAGCCACGATATGTTGGCGCGTTGGGGAGGCGAAGAATTCGCGCTGCTGCTCCCCCATTGCTCCCCTGCCGACGCCGAACAGGTCGCCCAACGCATTCTCACCTCCGTCCGCCAAGCCACCCTGCCGGCACTCGAGGGCGGCCACGTCACCGTCAGCATCGGCATTGCTGCGGCACGTGATGACGACGACGATTTCCATGCCGTGCTCCGGCGCGCCGACCGGGCGCTGTATCGGGCCAAGGACGCCGGCCGGAACCAGTTCAAGCTGAGCGAACAGCCCGAGCAGGCGGCGTAACGGAGGGCCTCGGCCCTTCAGAATTACAGGCCGACACGACGTCGCCCTGCAAATCTGAAGGGCAACGCCACAGATTGCAGGGCGAGGGTGACTCCCGGGCGCATCCCACCGGTCAAAGGGCGGTGGCACGGTCCATGAGATGAAGGTGGTCGGAGGACCTCCATGCCACTCAGAAGCATCCA
>CAJBHN010000209.1 GCA_903952805.1 uncultured Myxococcales bacterium
CAACAAGCCGTCGCTGCGGAGACTCTCGGCGACGCGGGCGTCGACGAAATCGACCCGACGAACTTCGAGTTCACCCAGTGAAGCGAGGGATTTGCTGAGCTTGTCGGAGACGCCCTGCAGCTGGACGACGTACCGCACTTTGCCCTGGTAGGGCTCGTCACGCAGGACGGCGTCGTCGGTGTTGTCAGCGCCGCCGTCGACCGCGCGTGTGCGGCGCAAACGCAGGCCGGCGTCTTCCTCGACGGTCTTCATCAGCAGGCTCTCGGCATCCGCCATCTGGGCGACGGCCGCGACGGCATCGTCGGCGGCAGGTGCCTTCAGCGTCACGATGACACGGTCGCCCTCGCTGGCGGCGAACTCCAACTTGGGCTCGCTGTCGGGGAATGCCGCCTTGAGCTTGACGTCGAGTTTTTTGATGTCGTCGTCGGTGACGGCGGTCAATCGTTCAACGCGGATCAGCCACTCGTTTTGACTCTCGGCGCCGTAGCGCTGGACCTGGTTCTTGGCGAAGCCCTGCTGCTCCAGCACGGTCCGAATGGCAGCAGACTCCACGGGGGTCTTGAACTGCACCTGCAGTTCAGAACCACCCGAGAAATCCAGACCCCAGTCGAGGCCCAGGGTGGGCAGCAACAGGACCGTGACCGCCAACAGACCAAGTCCACCCTTCAGGACCTTGGGTCCAATATTGGCGAAGTCGATGGGGGATTTGAGATCGAAGAAGGTAAAGAATTTCTGGGACATGATGGTGTTCCTTCCTCAGATGGAGAGGGTGTCTCTGTCCTTGATGAGGAGGAGATCGAAGAGGATGCGGGTGCAGAAGACGGCGGTGAACACCGTCGTCACCACGCCGATGAGGAGGGTGGTTGCGAAGTTCTGGATGGGGCCCGAGCCGTACTGCCACAGCACAATGCCGGCGATGGCGGTCGTGATGTTCGAATCCAAGATGGCCGAGAAGGCCGTGCTGTAGCCGCCCTCGACGGCGGAGCGAGCGGTCTTGCCCGCACGCAGGTCTTCGCGGATGCGCTCGTTGATGAGCACGTTGGCGTCGTTGGCCATGCCCACCGTCAGCAGCAAGCCGGCAATGCCAGGCAGGGTCACGGTGCCACCCAGCCACGACAGGGTCGCAAAGATGAAGACCAGGTTCAGCACCAGGCCGACGCAGGCGATGAGCCCTGACACGCGGTAATAGAGAACCAAGAAGCCAAACACGAGCAGGATGCCGAGCATGCTGGCGGACTTGGCGGCGTCGAGGGCATCGCGACCGAGGCTGGCGCCGACCGTCTTTTCCTCGCGGAAGGTGATGGGGGCCGGGAGCGCGCCGGCCTTGAGCACGAGGGCGAGGCTGTTGGCGTCCTTGATCATCTCATCACGGGTGCGGCTGCCACCCATGCTGATGCTGGCGTTGCCACCCGTGATGGGCTCGTTGATGACTGGTGCGCTGTCGACGACGTCTTCGAGCACGATGGCCATGCGCTTGCCGACGTTTTTGGTGGTCAGGTCACCAAAGAGTTGACGGCCCGTGGGGGAGAATTCGATGGAGACGTAGGGCTGCGGCTGCTCGGGGGAACCCATCGCCACCTGCGCATTGACAAGGTCATCGCCGGTCAGGTTGACGTCGGACTTGAGGGTGTAGGTGCGCCAGCGGACTTCTTCGCCCGGGCGGCTGTTGAGTCGACCGTACTTGACGTCAAAGCCCGACGGCACCTTGCCGAGCAGATACTGGCTGACGTCCTTGAGGCGGTCCTCAGGGAAGTCGAAGTAGATGTCCTGGGCGTAGGCGCCGTTGTTGCGCTGGTAGCCGGAGGTCTCCAGCTTCGCCCACTCGGGCAGGTCGGTCAGCTTGGTCAGGAAGTCGTTTTCGTCGTCGCACATCTGGAATTCGAGCTGGGCCGTGCGACCGATGAGGGCCTTGGCCTCTTCTGGGTTGGCGAAGCCGGGCAACTGAACCTGGACCTGGTCGTCACCGCGCTTGGTGATGGACGGTTCGGTCACGTGCATCTTGTCGATACGATTGGTGATGGTCTTGATGGTCTGATCAACAGCGTCGGTACGAACCTTGGCCACCCAGTCGGGATGAACGCGCCAGGTGACGCTCTGACCGCTGCGCGAGACCTCGGCAAGATCGGCGTAGTTGTCAGCCAAATCCTTGTCGAAGGTGGCGAGGGCTTCGGCGGTGGCGAAGGTCGCCGTGACCCGGTCGCCCTTGCCTTCTTCCCCGAGGTGGTCGACGGCCGTGAAAGCGACCTTTTTCTCTTCGAGGTCGGTCCGCAGGCGATTGCTCACCCGGCGGGCACGGTCGGAGACGGCTTTGTCGAGGTCGACGCCGAGCACCATGTGCACGCCGCCCTGCAAGTCGAGGCCAGGCACGATGTGGCTCTCAGGGGCCCAGCTGGGCAGGAACTTCTTGAAGGCCGCCGTGTCCTTCTGGACCTCGCGCGTCTCATCCGGGCTCAGCCCAAAGTAGATGACCGAGGGCGTCATGACGTAGGCCGCGAGACCCAGAAGGCCAACGACGACAATCAGTCGAATCCAGACGGTGTTCTGCATGGCGTTACTTTCACTTTCAGGAGGCGGTGGCGGCGTCTGGGAGCGTTTGTGCACCCGACACCTGCGGCGGCTGGCCTGGTCAGGGCTTCTTCGGCGGCGGCGGCAACCGAAAAAGCATCAAGCCTTCTTTTCCGCGGGCTTGTCTTCGGGCTTGGGGACCTTGTCGCCGCCCTCGACGGCGGCCGTCAGGTAGCGGGCCGCCGGACCAGAGACGGCGATCTTCAGGACCCGCACGCGGACCTTGTCGGCGATCTCGATGGTCAGCGTGCGCTCTTCGACCTTCTCGATCTTGCCGATGAGGCCCGACGTCAGCACGACCTCGTCACCGCGCTTCAGCGACGACAAGAACGTCACGTGAACGTCCTGCTTCTTGCGCTCCGGTCGGATCATCAAGAAGTACATGACGACGACCATGACCACGAGGGGCAAGGCCATACCCAAAAGTCCGGCGCCACCGTCAGCTTGGCTGACGAGGGCTGATACATGCTCACCCATGGCGTGCGGTTAGCGGGGTTCAAGCGGGGCCGCAAGGTGCCACGGACGCTCTGCGGGCAATTCGTTCACGCCTCGCCGCGCCCCAGATGGCCGATGCCACCCGAAATCGCGCCGACCCAGTCATCGACATCGGGCCGTTCGACGTCGTCGGCGCCCATGATGAGCCCGTCGAGGGACATGACGGTGATGTCGGAGAAGCCCAGGGCCTGCACGGCCAACAGGTCTTGCCTGAGGTGGGCGGGAGCCTGGTAGACGGCTGTGGGCGCCATGCCGGCCAGAGGCGCGATGGGGCCCACGCAGATGGCGTGGCTCTTCTCTCGATGGCGGGCCGCCCATAAGGCGAGTGCACGGTGTTGACGTTGGCGGTCGGTCGTCACCAGCGGGGCACAACACAGAGCCGCTGACGGCGAAAGAAACAGAGAATCGTCGCCGTCACCGTCGCCATCGGGGCAGCCGAGCAACCAATGAACCGCGGCGTCGCTCAGGGGGGCGTCCAGTGGCACCAGCGGTGGAGGCACGGCCGCCATCAACGACGACGACGACGACGACGATGAACGGGAGCGCAGGTCACGGGCCAACTCCACGAGGTCACGGCGACCTTGCCGCGCAGACCAGATGGCCGACATCACACCACCGACGAGACCACTGAGCCCACGCGCCCGATCGATGAGGGCGCCGCCGCCGCCGACGCTCAAGGCCGCTCGCAACGTGCTGGGCACAGGCTCGCAATAGACAAAGACCCCGACCGTCGACGGCAACGTGGCCAACGCCGACAGCAGCCGTTCGTGGAAGTGGGCGGCCGTGGTGGTGTTCACCCCCCGAACGGCCCCAATGCGGGGCACCACGTCGACGCCCACCCGCAGATGCTGGAGCGCAGCCACCAACGGCGGCAGGAGGGCCTGGTCACCGCTGGCGTCGTCGAGGTCGAGGGGCAACGCCACGCGCAGCAGGCTCGTGCCAGCCACCTCTCGCACCACCTCCAATGCCAGGGGGCGCCATGACGACAACGGACGCTCCCAGGTCAGCCGCAGCAGTGCTTCCCCCGTCAGGCGGGTGGATGATGTAGGTGTTGCTCTCACGCTGAACCGGTACCCAAACAAAGGGCCTTTGGGCAGGCCCCAGCTTCGACACAATGCGTCGAAATCATCGTGAGAGATACAAAATGAAACGGTGCCCGTTGCCGGACCCCGCCTCGACACGATGGCTGAGCCGCGTTCAGCGACGCAGCGTCAAGACCGCCAGGCCGGCGCTGATGATGGCCACGACGCCAAGGAAGGCCGCATCGGCAAGGCCGTGGCCGGGGATGAGGGCGACGTCGACGCTGCCGAGCACGGCGCGGATGGCGGCGAACCCGGCGACCCCAAAGCCGAGACCGGCCAGGACGGGCCGGGCGCCCTTGACGCCGTAGAGGAAGAGCCAGGGCACGACGGCGACGGCGACGACGCCGAGGGCGAGGGCGCCCGCGAAGGCGCCAACGCCGGGGATCAATGCCAGCAAGGCGCCAGAGCCGACCACGACGCCGCCAGCCAGACCGGGCGTGACGCGAGCGGTGGAGAGCCATCCATCGCGACGACGAACCCGGGTCAGCCCCAGACCGGCGAACAGGACGGCGAGCCCAAGGCCGCCACCCACGTGATCGCGGGTGCTCTTGGTGACCGCGGCCGCGGCGTCGAGACCGCCGGCGCCGTAGCGGATCGGATCGTTGAGCTTCTTCGCGCTGGCCTTCAGCACCGCTTCAACGCGGTCGGGGTCGGTGACGCCAGTGGCGATGACCAGGGCGGCAGCCGCAGCCACGTGGGGCGTGGCCATCGACGTCCCCTGGTAGGGAAAGAAGCCGTGGGCGTTGGGGTCGCCGCGGGCGATGGTGTCTTGCAGGACGCCGTCGGGGAGGCCGTCGTTGTTGAGGTCGACGCGAGTATCCCCGCCGGGGGCGGCGATGTCGGTCTCTTTGCCGTAGGAGCTGTAAAACGCGAGCTTGCTGTCGGGCCCAAGGGCGGAGACGGCGACGCAGCCCTCGTAGGCCGCCGGGTATTCGACCTTTTGCCGCGAGCCATTGCCGGCGGCGCAGGCGACCGTGACGCCTTTGTCGTGAGCGTACTTCACCGAACGGGCCAACGTCGCCGAGTACATGCCGCCACCAAGGGACATGTTGATGACTTTGGCGCCGTTGTCGGCGGCAAAGCGGATGCCGTTGGCGATGTCGGCGACGGTGCCGCTGCCGGCGTCGGACAGCACCTTGATCGGCATGATCTTCGCCTTGGGCGCGAGGCCCGCGACGCCGAACCCGTTGTTGGTGCTCTGGGCGATGGTGCCCGAGACGTGGGTGCCGTGGCCGTTGCCGTCGGAGGGGTCGTCGCTGTTGTTGACGAAGTTGAAGCCCTTGACGAGCTCGGTTTCTTTCAGGTCGGGGACCCGCTTGAATCGAGAGTTTTGACCGTTGGCCAGCTTGCCCGGCGAGACGCCGGTATCGATGACGGCAACGATGACGCCCTCACCCTGGGTGACCTGCCAGGCGGCCTCGGCGTTGACC
>CAJBHN010000210.1 GCA_903952805.1 uncultured Myxococcales bacterium
CCGCGTTGCCGAACGATGGCAGTCGATTGATGGAGGCTTGATGCGCAAGACATTGGTGATCGCGGGTGCTGTGCTGCTCTTGTCCCTGGCCTGCGCCCCCGACGACGGTGCACCATCCATGACCGGTCTCGACGCCGTGTCGTCGACCAACGACGCCGCGCTCAAAGCTGAGCTCGCGACCCGCGGCCTGCGCCCATTCATGCGGCCCCGAGCGATTACCTTGGAGATGCCCTGGGAGCACGCCGCCGCCTCGGGTGGTGCGGCATCCGTGGCCCACGCCCCTCGCTTCGACGGCGTGGCGCTCGCGGGCCCCGGCGAGGCTCCCCTCAAGGTTTTTTTGAACCGTTTCGGCGGCACCTATCGCCCCGGTCAAGACGACAGCCGCCAAAACACCTCCATCGTCCCCCGTCAGGCGTCAACGATACCGCCGTGGAGCTTTGGCGACGCCGCCTGGAATCAGGTGGTGGCGTGCGTTGAAAACCAGTTCGCCCGCTTCAATCTCACGATTGTTCAGGTCGAGCCTCCCTCCAACGAGCGCTACGTCGAGCACGTCATCGGCGGTCAGCCCGGCAATATCGGCCTGCCCAACGGCGTTGGTGGCGTCGCCCCCATCGACAACTTCAACTGCCGCGTCATCGACACCGCCATCAACTTCACGTTCTCGGAAGTCTACGGCGGCAATGTGCAAGCCATCTGCGAAACGGCGGCCCAGGAAATCGCCCACAGCTTTTCCCTCGACCACGAGCTGCACTGCCCCGATCCCATGACCTACCTCGGTGGCTGCGGCAACAAAGAGTTCCGCGACCTCGACACCCAATGCGGCGAATTCCAACCCCGTGCCTGCAACTGCAACCGCGCGTCGCAAAACAGCGTCGACATCATGTTTGAGAAAATCGGCCCGGCCGGCAGCGGTACGGTCACGCCTCCGCCCCCGACCGAAACCGTCCCTCCCGTCGTCGCCATCACGAGCCCCGGCGAGAACGCCACGTTGGCCCAGGACAGCACCATCACCATCACCGCGACGGCGTCGGACAACGCCGCCATCGCCACCACTGAGCTCGTGTGGGACTTCACCGGCGATGTCTTCGCGTGTCCCACCAACTTTGGCGGCGGCGCCGTCACCTGCACGCGCACGGGCACGGTGTCGACGTGGAATGTACGAGTGAGCCAGGGAAGCCGCCGCTTCTCGGTCCGCGCCACCGACAGCTCGGGCAACACCGCCGAGACCGCCAAACGTACGGTCAACCTTGGCGACGCTGGCACCAATCCTCCGCCTTCGGACACCACGCCGCCCCAGGCCAGCATCGTGTCGCCGGCCCAAAACGCCGTGCTGCCCGCCAACGCCACCATGACCGTCGTGGCCACCGCCGCTGACAACGTGGGCCTCGCCTCCGTGGAACTGCTGTGGAACTTCACCGGCGACGTCTTCCCCTGTCCGTTTGAGGGCCAGGCCGTCAGCTGTACCCAAAGTGGCAACACGTTTTCCTGGGCGCTCAACGTCGGCGTCGGCCTGCGCGCGTTCCAGGTCCGCGCCATCGACACGGCCGGCCAAATCGCCATCACCAACGAAGTCACGGTTGAACTCTCCACAAGCGGCGATGTTCCTGTGAACCCCGGCGACCCCGACACCGTCGGCGAAAACAACGACAGCAGCGCCGACGCCTTCGCCATCCGCTGCGGCAACGCCCTCGACCTCGTGGTGGCCAGCGACGACGAAGACTGGTTCGCCGTCGACGCTCCCACAGACACTGCCGTCCAGCTGGCCATCTCGTCGCAGTCCGGCACCGTCGTCGGCCTCGAGCTCTACTCTGCCGACGGCCAGGCACTGTTGGCGAGCGCTCCGGATGTCAGCGTCGTGGGCGGTGAACTGCGTGCCATCTCTCAAGGACCGGCGGTCCTTGCCCGGATCAGCACCGCTGCCGGTGCCACCAGCTACCGCTTGACGGCCACCTGCTCGCAAGAGGGCGGCGACACGCCGCTGCCCGGCACCGACGACGACCTCGAAGACAACGACAGCGCCGACGCTCCCACCCGCGCCTTTTGCGGACAGGATCGCCAGCAGCTCATCGCAGCGGACGCCGACTTCTACGTCGTCGACATCCGCGAAGGCGACACCCTCGGCGTCAAAGTCACGGGCGCCGGCGTCAACGCCACCGTCATCGACGGCGCTGGTACCGCCATCTCGAAGACTGGCGCCGACGTCACGACCGTCGCCCTTCCCGACGGCGACGTTCTGGTGAAGATCGAACCCGAGTCCGCCGACACCCCGGCTTTTTACGACGTCGCCTTCGCCTGCACC
>CAJBHN010000211.1 GCA_903952805.1 uncultured Myxococcales bacterium
CCCCGAGGATCTCGACGCGCTTGATGGAGTCGATGCCGAGGTCGCTCTCCAGGTGCATCGAGTCGTCCAGCGCGCTGGTCGGGTAGCCGGTCTTGTCGGCGACGACGGCGTAGAGGGCGGCGCGGGCGTCGACGGCGGGGCCGACGACAACGGACGCGACAGTGGCAGCAGGAGCGCCGACCACCGGGCCCGTGACGCTTGCCAGGGCGGCGGCGATTTCGCCGAGGGTGGCGAGCTGGGCCAGCTTGAGGGCGTCGAGGGACTTGGCGGCGGGGACCTGGTCCTTCAACGCCCCGAGGATCTCGACGCGCTTGATGGAGTCGATGCCGAGGTCGCTCTCCAGGTGCATCGAGTCGTCCAGCGCGCTGGTCGGGTAGCCGGTCTTGTCGGCGACGACGGCGTAGAGGGCGGCGCGAGCGTCGACGGCGGGGCCGGCGACGACGGGGGCGACGACGACGGGGGCGACGACGACGGGGGCGACGACGACGGCAGCCTTCGGGGCCACGGCCTTGGGGGCTGTGACAACGGGCGCGGTCACCATGGGGGCTGCGACGGGCGCGGCGCGCACGGGGGCTGCGATGGGGGCAGCCACGGGCGCGGCGACGGCGGGCAGCGCGACAGCGGGGGCTATGGGCAGGGCCGCGCGGCCGCTCAGGGCCTGCACCAGGGCGTTCGAGGTGGACTCGAAGGCGCCGAGATAGGCGGTGTGGGCGTCAGACAAGGCCTTCTGAAAGGCCAGGTGGGCGTCCATGGTTTGCTGTTGGCCCTCGGAGAAGACCTGCAACCAGCCCGCCGAGGGGCTGGAAATCGCGCCATGTGGCACGGTTTGGTCGGGCGCCGAAATCGCGCCATGTGGCACGGTTTGTCCTGTTTGTCCGGTTTGTCCGGTGCCGGCGACGGCTTGGGGCGCTGGTGGGGGAGCGGAGCGGCTGGTCATGGCTGATACCGGTGCTGCCACGGGCAGCGGCGAGGAAGCGTGCACCACAGCTGTGACCGGAGGCGACGCCGTCATGGCGGGGGCGACGGCTCGGGTGCTGATGGTCACGGGGGCTGGAGCTGGACGGGGAGGGCGGCCAACGTTGGCGCCGCTGATCATGACCGCCGTCTTGGACGGGGCCACGGGCTTGGGCAGGGGGCGCTGGGCGGGCAGGGCCCCGAGGTCGACCGGCACGCCAGCGGCGCACAGGCGGGCCAGGGCCGCGCAAATACCGCTGAGACCCTTGTTGGGGTCGAAGGCGATGGCGGTGGCGTCGGGGACGATGCGCGACACCAGACCCGTCAACACGGTGCCGCTGCCGACCTCGATGAAGACGGTGGCGCCGGCCTTGGCCATCGCCCGGATTTCCTCGACGAAGCGCACCGGGGCCCGCACCTGCTCAGACAAGGCCTGGCGGATGACGTCCACGTCGTCGCTGTGGGCGGCGGCGGTGGTGTTGGCAAACACCGGCACCGACGGCGCCTGCATGGCAGTGCCACGGAGGGACTCGAGCAGGGGCTCGCAGGCGGCAGCCACCAGCGGCGAGTGAAACGCCGTCGACACGGGGAGCTTCTTGACCCGCAGCCCGGTCTTTTCGATGGCGGCGATGGCTTCGTCGACGGCGGCTTTTTCGCCGGAGATGACGGCCTGGTCGGGAGCGTTGTCGTTGGCGAGGACCACGCGACCAACAAAGGGCGCAAGCAGCGCCGCGAGGCCGCTGGTGTCGCCGACGACGGCGGCCATGGCCCCCGAGGTGGTCGACGCCGCCTTCATCAGTTCGCCACGGCGACGGGCCAGCCGCAGCAGGGCCGCCTCGTCAAACACGCCCGCCGCGCACAGGGCGCTCAGCTCGCCAAAGGAGTGGCCGGCGGCCATGTCCATCGGCACGCCGAGGCGCTGCAACACGCGCACGGCCGCGATGCTCGAAAGGCCGAGGGCGGGCTGGGCGTTTTCGGTCTGGGTCAGGGCCTGCTGCTGGGCGGCGCGGGTGGCGTCGTCAAACGCCGTCGGCGGGTAGGCGGTGCGCACCACGTCGGGGAGCACGTCGCAGCCGCGGTCCCACACGGCGCGGGCGTCGTCGAAGGCCAGGGCCATGGCCTTGCCCATCTCGACCACCTGGCTGCCCTGACCGGGGAAGATGAAGGCGGTGGCGCCGTTGTGCTGGCCCTCGCCCCAGAAGATCGTCGGGCTGGCTTCGCCGCGGGCCACCTGCTGCAGCCGCTTCGACAGTTCGTCGATAGACGAAGCGACAAAGCTGACCCGGGCGTGGGCGCCGGCGTCGAAGAAAGCGTTTTCCCGGGCGCAAAACTCGCAGAGGTCGGTGACGTCGCCGATGGCTGAGACCATGCCGGCGGCGCGTTCCTGCAGGGCGGCCTTCGTCGTCGCCGACAACGCCAGCACCTCGACCTCACGGCGGCCCAAAGACGCCCCGTGCTTGCCCCCCTGGTACTCAGACAGGGTGATGTGCCAGTTGCTGCCGCCAAAGCCGAAGGAGCTCACGCCCGCCCGACGGGGGTGGTCGCTGCCGCGGAACCAGGGGCGCAGGCCGGCGTTGACGTAAAAGGGGCTGGTGACGAAGTCCGCCTGGGGGTTGGGCGTGTCGACCTTGATGGTCGGGGGCAGCACCTTCTCGTGCAGGGCCAGGGCGGCCTTGATGAGGCCGGCGGCACCGGCGGCGCTCTTGGTGTGGCCAATCTGGCTCTTCACCGAGCCGATGGCGCAGAACTGGCGCTGTGTCTTGGCCCAGCGGGCGTCGTCGAAGGCCAGGCGCAGGCCGCCGAGCTCGGCGACGTCGCCAGCCTTGGTGCCCGTGCCGTGGGCCTCGACGAGCTCGACGGTGGTGGCGGGGTAGCCGGCGGACTCGTAGGCGCGCACCAAAGCCTTGGCCTGGCCCTCGCTGACGGGGGCGTAGACGCTCTTGGAGCGGCCGTCGGACGACGTGCCGATGCCCGAGATGAGGGCGTAGATGGTGTTGCCGTCGCGCTCGGCGTCGCTCAAGCGCTTGAGGGCCAGCATGCCGAGGCCTTCACCCAGCAACGTGCCGTCGGCCTTGGCGTCGAAGGGGCGGCACTCACCTGAAGCCGACAACGCCGGGGTCTTGGTGAAGCACATGTACATGAAGATGTCGTTCAAGGTGTCGACGCCGCCGGTGAGCACGACGTCGGCGCGGCCAAGCAGCAGCTCGTCGACGCCCATGGACACCGCCGCGAAGGAGCTGGCGCAAGCAGCGTCGGTGACGGCGTTGCTGCCGCCGAGGTCGAGGCGGTTGGCGATGCGGCCAGCGACGACGTTGCCGAGGAGACCGGGGAAGCTGGCCTCGCTCCAGGGGGTGAAGCATTTGGCGATTTCGTCGGCGGCCTTCTTGGCGGCGACGTCGTCGATGCCGGCGGCGCGCATGCCCGCGATCCACTGGGGCCAGGCCAGGCGGCTGGCCATCTGGCCAAAGAGTTCCTGCCCCGAGGTGACGCCGAGGATGCAGCTGACGCGGGAACGGTCGGCCTGGTCGACGGGGCCGCCGAAGCATTCTTCCAGCGCCACGCGGGCCACCATCAGGCTCAGCAGCTGGGCGGTGTCGGTCGAGGGCAGCAGCGACGGCGGGATGCCCTCCTTGAGGGTCTCAAACGGCACCTTGGGCAAAAAGGCCCCGCGGCGGGCGTAGGTCTTGTCGACAGCACTCGCGGGACGCTTCATGGCGTCCTCGGCGAAGTAGTCCTCGACCGACCAGTGGCTGTCGGGAATGTCGGTGACCAGGTCGGTGCCACGCAGGATGTTGTTCCAGAACGCAGCGACGTCGACGGAGCCCGGAAAGAGTCCGCCAAGGCCGACGATGGCAATCTGCTCGGGCTGCTTGGGCTGGGACTTCTTCGTGCTGGTCATCTGGACACCTCGCCAATCAGACAATTCTCAAACCACAAAACTGACAAAACCAAGAAACCGTCAGAATCAAGAAACTGACAGAATCAAGAAACCGTCGCGTCGTCAGAGCGACATGGGCCGGGGGCGGCAGACAAACGCCGCGTCTGGCACCGGCGCCCCCATCGAGCGCAGCTGCTGGGCCCGGGTGACGACGGCGGCCCCCTCCATCAGGTTCCAGCCAATCTGGGCGACGGTGCGGGCGGCCACGGGCTCCAGGAAGGTCCCAGCGACCCAGGTGTTGAAGCTGCCCATCGCGGGGCCGCACCAAATCTGGAAGTCGAGGGCGCGGCTGTCGTCGCCGGCGATGGCCCATTTGCTGGCCTGGCCGAGGTAGCTGCGAAACACGAGGGCCATCTTGTGGCGGGGGTCGTTCGCGGCTTTCTCCAGCTGGCTGGGGTCCCGCTTCTCGAAGAAGGCGCGGGTGCTTTCCCAGGCGGCCTCCACCGTCGTGCGCAGCACTTCTTTTTCGATGCGCGCCTTCTCGGCCGCGGGGATGGTCTCCAGCGACTGGGACGTCTTGTAGACCTCGTAGAGTTTGTGGGCCCGATTGGCGAACATCGAGCCCTTCTTGAGCACCTGCACCTTGACGCCCATCTCGAACATGTCGGCGGCGGGGGCCATCGTGACGTCGCCGAGGCGCACGCCGCCGAGCAGTTCGCGACCCTTGGGGGACAGGCCGCTCTCGACGGCGCTTTGGTTGACGCTGCCGGTCAGCACATACGCCGCTCCCATCGCAAACGCCGCCGCGACGGCGTCGGGGGTGCCCAGGCCGCCGGCAGCGCCGACGCGGATGGGCTCGCCGGTGAGGGCCGCGAGGTCGTGGCGCGCCGACAGCTCGAGGGCCAGCTGCTTGACGGCGGGGAACACGCAGGGCAGCGCCTGGTTGTCGGTGTGGCCGCCGCTGTCGGCTTCGACGGTGATGTCGCTGGCGACGCTGATGCGGGCCGCGAGGCGGGCTTCGTCGGCGCTCAGGTGGCCGGCGGCGACGAGGTCGTCGAGCATCGCCTGTGGCATCGGCTTCAAGAAATGGCCGGCCGTCTCGGTGCGCGAAATCTTGGCGAACACGCGGTTCTGCCGACAGATGCGGCCAGAGCGCTCGGTGAGGCCGGAGGCGGCGTAGCGGACCACCATCGGCGTCAGGTCCATGTACGCCGACGCCGACACGCGGGTGACGCCGCGGCGCAGGTACAGGGCCACGATGTCCATTTCGAGGTCGGGCTCGTGGGGCGAGTGGATCAAGTTGATCCCCCACGAGGTCGGATTCGGCGTGCCGAGCAGCGCCGCCTCGATGGTGTCGATGGCGGCCTCGACGCGGGCGGGGGGCAGGCCGGCGGCGCCGAAGAAGCCCAGGAAGCCTGCACGGTGGGCGGCGACCACCATCTCGGCGGTGGCGATGCCATTGGCCATTTCGCCCACGACGTAGGGGAAGCGGCAGCCGTGGACTTCGGTGAAGGAGCGACAGCCCAGATGCTCGGGCCACAGGCCGGGCAGGCTGCCGATGACGCGGGCGCCGTCGTCGCCGACAACGAGGCTGCCGCCAAAGCCGACGCCGACGCCGCCGTCGCTGCTTTCGACGACGACACAGGACTCGCGGCAGCGACGGGCTGCCTCGGTCAGGGCGTTTTGGGAAAAGCGGGCGGCTTCATCGGCGGGCTTGAAGCGGAGGGTCTGCGCTGCGGCGGCGGCCATCGATGCTCCGGGGCGCCCAGGGGGATCAGCGATCTGACCACCGCGTTGCAATGCGCCAAAAGTCGTTCACCAGAAACTGAAGAAACTGAACGAGTGCCAGTCCGCCCATGGGTATTGGACGGCTCACCGGTCCGCAACCTGTGATCCAACGCCGCGCTGCGTCGAGGTCAAACGCGTCCGGAAGCCATGACAGAGCGATGACAGAGCATGGCGCCGCACGCGGCTCAGGGTCGCCGACGCGAAAGTCGTTCAGTCGAGACTGAATCATCTGCAATATCAATGATATAGTGCCGTATTCCGGCTCCCCCTCGCCCTTCAGGGAGAGGGGGTTGGGGGGTGAGGTCGCCGGGCACAGACCTCACCCCCGGCGTTCGGCCGGACCCTCTCAGACCTCACCCCCGGCGTTCGGCCGGACCCTCTCAGACCTCACCCCCGGCGTTCGGCCGGACCCGCTCAGACCTCACCCCCGGCGTGCGGCCGGAC
>CAJBHN010000212.1 GCA_903952805.1 uncultured Myxococcales bacterium
CGCCATCGCCGCCACCGTCGGCACCATGGGCGTCGTGTTCTTCGCCGCCCAGAGTCTGGTGGCGATGTGTCTGCTGGAGACCATCAACTACATCGAGCACTACGGTCTGGCCCGCCGGCAAATCAACGCGTCGACGCCCGGTATTGACGGGAGTGCCGGCGTCGAGGTCCGACCGGCCGTCTACGAACGAACCATGCCGTGGCATTCATGGAACGCGTCGCAGCGGCTCACCAACTGGTTCCTGTTTCACCTGCAGCGGCACGCCGACCATCACCACATCGCCAGCCGCCCGTACTACGCATTGCGTCACATCGAAGACAGCCCGCAACTCCCCGCCGGCTACGCCACCATGGTGTTGTTGGCGACGGTGCCGCCGCTGTGGCGTCGGGTGATGGACCACCGCGTGACGGCCTGGATGGACCGTCAGCGGGCCCTGGAGAGCGCTCACGAATGACGTGGGCCCGGGTGGGCAGATGGAGGCACCTGGCGCCGGCCGGGACCGACTGGTGGCGGAGGGGGACGGTGGTTCCACGACGTCGTCACCGGTCAAAAACTCGAAACGACATGAACGATCACGCAGGGTGTCATCCATGCGAAAGATTGAGCGTGTCGTCGAGGTTCGAGATCGGACCACCCTGATTCCCGGCGAAGAGCCGATGATCGCCCATCCCCGCCTGGGCTTCGTCATCGACGCGTTGTTTGCGCTGCGCGAGGCGCCAATGGACCGGACGGCGCGCATGCAATTCGCCATCTTGCGGCACGAGGGGGCCTGCAGCTGCCCGGGCTGCGGCGACGACGTCGTTCTTGACGGCTTCCGCCGCACCCGCACGAGCTACGCGGTCCGCGACGAGTATCGCTGTGGTGGTTGCGAGCAGCGCTACCTGCTCGCCGACGAAAACGTGTGCTGAAGCACCGCTGAACGATCCCGGGCCAGTGGTGCTGGCCTGCGACGTCGTGCCAGGCGCGTCGAGACGTTGCCGGGCGGCCCGGGTCGGGCCCCTCGTCGTCGGTGCATTGGCGAACTGGCGCGCTCCCGAGCGATGGGGTAGCGACACGCCATGAGTCCAGGCCTCACGCGCACCTTTCGCATCCGCAGCACCCGCAAGACCGGCGGGCTCGGTTTGCTCACCACGGCCCTTGGCGACGTCGGCGCGTCCATTGGCGACGTCGATACCGTCCGCATCGGCCATAATTTCACCATCCGTGACTTTCACCTGCTGCTGCAGGACGACGAGCAGCTCGACGCTGTCGTCGAGGCCATTGCCCTGCTGCAGGGCTCGGAGATCCTCGAGGTCATCGACACCGCCGAGGTGATTCATCGGGGCGGCAAGATTCGTACGGTGTCGCGGGTCGCGCTCGACGATCAGCACAGCATCGCCGCCGCCCACATCCCCGGCGTCAAACAGGTGGTGCGTCGCATCGCCGACGACCCTCGCCTCGCCGACATGTTCTCGTCGGTGGCTCGCACCGTCGCCGTGGTCACCGATGGCTCGGGCGTGTTGGGCTTGAACCGGGTGTCGCCGATGGCGGCGCTGCCCGTCGTCGAGACCAAATGTGCGTTTCTCGCCAAGCTGGCGGGTTTGTCGGGGCTGGCCCTGAGCCTCGACGTGCCCAACGAGGAGCGCCTGTGTGAGACGCTGACGGCGCTGCGGCCGTCGTACTCGGCGTTGCTCATTGAGTCGGTGGCGGCGCCGCGCGGGCAGCGGGTGGCGCAGCGGGTCAGCGACAAGCTGCAGGTGCCCGTGTTTCACGACGGCGCCGACGGCCCCGCCATCGTCGGCCTCGCCGCCATCCTGGGGGCCTGCAAGAAGGTCGGCCGTGACTTCGCCACGGTGCAGGTCGGGCAGATAGGCCTCGGCACCGCCGGCGGCGCCATCTCCCGGCTGGTGATGAAGCACCAGGGCCGCTCCGTCCTCGGCGAGGACTTCCACCCCGGCGCCGTCGCCAAACATGTCGCCCACGGCGGCGTGCACGGCACCATCGACGAGATCATGAGCCGCTGCGACGTCGTCATCATGAACACCGGTCATCCGGGCCTGGTGCTGCCCAGCCAGGTGCGCGAGGGCCAAATCATCATCGCGCTGGGCGAGCCCCGCCCGGAGATCGAGCCCTTCGACGCTGCCCTCGCCGGTGCCGCCTTCGCCGCCGACGGCAAATCCATCTCAACGGCTGCGGTCTACCCGGGGGTGTTGCTGGGGGCGCTGGCCGTCAAGGCCCGGGTCCTCGACGATGCCATGCGCATCGCCGCCGCCCTCGCCATGGTCGACCTCGCCGAGGCTGCCGATCTCGTGCCGGTCCCGCTGCAGCCCGGCATCCACGCCGCCATCGCCGTCGCTGTCGCCAAGGCTGCCGTCGCCTCTGGCAACGCTGCGACCACCATCGACCCGTCGCTGCTGACCGCCGCGGTCTTTGAGGAAGTCATCGCCGACCAACGGCTGCTGCCCTTGTCCCGCAGCTGACGACGTCGACCTCACCCCCGGCGCTTCGCGCCTCCCCCTCTCCCTGAAGGGAGAGGGGGCAATCATGCGAAGTGCGCTTTGGTTCCCCCTCGCGGGAGCTGACGACGTCGACCTCACCCCCGGCGCTGCGCGCCACCCCC
>CAJBHN010000213.1 GCA_903952805.1 uncultured Myxococcales bacterium
TATGCCCGCGCCATCTGGGACGTGTCCAAAGACGACTTCGTCTTTGGCTCCGCGCCCACCATGTTCGACCTGGTGCGGCTGGGCCTGTCGCGCCCCTTCGACATGCTCAAGGTCGATCCCCTGTCGAGCATGCGCAGCGCCATCGAAGCCCGCGTGACGTCCAAGGCCTTGCGCCTGCTGCTGCTGCGCTACGCCACCTACAACGGCTCCGATCCCCTGACCGCCCCCGCCACCCTCAACTGCATCGCCCACGTCGAGCTCGGCCTCGGTGGCTTCGGCATTCGCGGCGGCCTGTCCCGCGTGGCCGACGTGCTCGCCGAAGGCTGCCGCGCCGTCGGCGTCGACCTCCGCGTCGGCGCCGGCGTCACCGGCCTGCTCACCGACGGCGACCGCATTACCGGCGTGCGCGTGGCCCACGGCGCCGCCGACGTCGGCATCCACGCCGACGCCGTCGTCGTCAACGCCGACGTGGCCCACCTGCGGCACGACCTGCTGCCGTCGGTCGACCGGGTGCTGCCCCGACCAAAGACCCTGTCGATGTCGGGAGCCACCATGGTGCTGAAGGCCCGCCGTCGTCGAGGGACGGGTGGTCAGGGAGGCCGGGTCGCCCACGAAGTGCTGTTCTGCGACGACTACCGCGCCGAATTCGATGACATCTTTCGTCGTCGTCACGGACCGCGATCACCCACCGTCTACGTCTGCGCCCAGGAGCTGGCCCAGGAGCGCCCGGGGTGGGCCGAGCACGAGCCCCTGTTTGTGATGGTCAACCTGCCCGCCCTGCAAGATGGCGTCGTCGACGACGGCGCCGCCGTCTTGCACACCGCCCGGCAGCGCTTGCTGGCCGCGGGCATGATCGACGACGACGACGCCGTGGTGTGGCAGCGGAGTTCCACGGGGCTGGCGGAGCGCTTCGCCGGCTCGCGGGGCAGCCTGTACGGCGCCGCCAGCAACGACCGCCGCAGCGCATTTTCACGAGCGGCCAACGCCGTGGCCCAGCGGCCCGGGCTCTACCTGGCGTCGGGGACGGCCCATCCCGGCGGCGGCGTGCCCTTGTGTGTGCAATCGGGCGTGTTGGCCGCCGAGGCCCTGTTGGCCCGCTGACCTGCCCTTGCAGTGGGGGCCTGAGGCCCTACGATGTCGGGATGGCCTGGATCAGCCGCTTCGTTGCTGAAGACGCGCACTTCGAAGAGGTGCCCGGCTGCCCCCTGCGCGGCGCTCGTACCGGCCACGCCACCGCCACCGACGTCGAGAGCGAGCGTGCCTGCGCGCGCTGCCGCTACAACGTGTGCGCCCCCGGCGAGCCGCGCATCGGCTGCTCGGTGCGCACCCCCCATATTGTCGTCGAGGCCGCCCGCGCCCGCGCCCGGCTGAAGGACCCGAGTCTGATCGACGACCTGCAGGACCTGCGCAGCGGCGCTGACGTCGTCACCGCCGTCACGGTTCCCCCGTGGCAGCGGCTGGGTGAGCGCTGGTTGGCCGTCGCCCGCACCGCTGACCGCGAGCTCGGCCACGACGTCGCCGGCCTCGAACTCGCTTCGGTGATCCTCCGCTTCGCGGCCGCCGCCGCCATCGACGACGTCGAGATCCTGCGATGATCACCCGCACCCCGCGCTCGACGCCGGCACCATCGGCACCGTCGACACCGTCGACATCGTCGACATCGTCGACATCGTCGACATCGTCGACATCGTCGACATCGTCGGCACCGTCGACACCATCGACATCGTCGACATCGTCGGCACCATCGGCACCATCGACATCATCGACACCATCGGCACCATCGACATCATCGACATCATCGACATCGTCGGTGACCACGGCAGCGACGTCGAACGATCGCTCGGTGTCGCATCTGCAGCACGATGTTTTTGTCCAGGGCCACCCGAGCGCCGTCGTGACGACGACCGCGACGGCGGCGACGGCCGCGCTGCCCGCGATCCCCTCCCGGCGCTTGCCGCCCCTGCGCGAGGCCATCGTCGACGCCACCCTCCACGCTCTGCCGCCGGAGTCCGTGCCGGTGCCCGCGGCGATCCTCGACGTGCTCCGCTCCGCCACCCGCATCCTGGTGATTGGCCACGTGCCCCCCGACGGCGATTGCGTCGGCAGCGCCGCCGGCCTGGTGGCAGCACTGCAAGCCATGGGCAAAGACGCCGTCGCCGTCGTCGACGACGCCCTGCCGGCTTCATCGCGGGCCATCGACAGCCGCGGCCTCGTTCAGCGCGCCGCCGACGTCGACGGCCCCTTTGACGCCGTCGTCCTGGTCGACGTGGCGCAACGCACGCGCATCGGCGGCGCCGCTCGTTTCCTGGACGGCGCCGACCACGTCGTCGTCATCGACCACCACGAAGACGTCCCCGACGCCGTCACCTTCGGCCTCGGTGCCCACCAGCAGTTGACGTCGTGGGTGGCCCCCGACACCGACGCCGCCGCCGTCCTCGTCGCTGGCATCGCCTGCGCCCTGCGCCCCGGCGACGACGGCCCCTTCCAGGCGGCGGCCCCCATGCTGGCGTCGTCGATGTACACCGACACCCTTGGCTTCCGGGCTCCCGGTACCGACGTGCGCACCCTGCAGCTGTTCAAGGGCGTGGTGTCTGACCTGACCCGGCTCGACGCCCTGGAGGCCGCGCTCACCCCCTCACTGCCACCAGCGACCCAGGCCATCATCGACGCGCTCGTCGTCGACGTGGGTTCGAGCAGGGACGGCGGCAGGGCCACCTTCAGCGTGTCGCGGGCGACGTGGCAGCAGCTGTTGCAGACGGCGAGGGCGGTGGACCCGAAGATCACCGAGGGTGATGTCCGCGGCGCCCTGTGTGATCGCCTCGACGACCTGCGTGACAGACACGGCGTGTCGGCCATGGTCCTCGATGAGCACGCCGGCGTGCGGGTGTCGATCCGCTCCATCGACGACGGCCTCGCCAGCCGGGTGGCCACCAGGCTCGGTGGCGGCGGTCACGGTCGCGCGGCAGCGGCCTTCATCGTCGACGCTGACGCCAGCACCGTTGGCGAACGTCTGGCGCACGGCTTCCATCAGGAACATCTGGCAGCCAGCGCCCTGCTCCGTGTGGGGCGCCTGTCAGCACCGGCGATCGCTTCATCGTCGTCGTGAGTGGGCGGGGCCATCAGGCCGGCGGAGACGTCAGACCACGCGCAGATCGACGATGGTGCTGCCGTCGTCGGCCACGCTGATGCCGTCGGGCAAGGCCTCGCTCAGGATCAACGGCACCAACAACGTCGTCAGCGCGGGCCGCACCACCGACAGCGCCGCCGCCGCCACCGAGATGGCGTAGAGGGCTTCGCCGGCCGCGGGGCCGTCGCCGTCGCTGCTGAAGCGCATCAACACCAGCTCAATGAGCTCGGCGCTGACGCCGTCGTGCCCCTCGCGCACGGCGAAGTGCGGGCCCAAAGGCACGCCATGGCGGGCCCCGACCCAACGAAACGGCGCGGCCCGCATCGCGAGCACGAAGCGGTCGGCCTCGTCGTCGGTCCAGGCCGCCCCGGGGTCGGTGACGGCGACACCGGCCCGCACCATCAGAAAGTCCCGTTTGACGACGACGGCCTGGCGCAGGGCGGTCCAGATGGGAGCGTTGTCGTCGGGGCGCTGGGGCATCAACATGGACGCCACGCTATCCCGCCCGCGCCATGCCCGCCTGGCGCTTATGGCTCGTGTTTCGCGCACCGGTGCATATGTTCAGGTCATGGCTGTCCATTTCTCCGCCCTCATGTGCCACGCCCCCATCGTCGTCCCCGCCGTCGGCGGCGCCGAGGCCGAGCCCTCCGCCGCCACCACCGCGGCGATGGAGGAAATCGCGCAGCGGCTCGTCGCCAGCGACCCCGACGTGGTGGTGGTGATCTCGCCCCATACGCCCCGGCTGCCGGGGGCCTTCACCGTCCTCACCAGTGTGGTGTCGGGCAATTTCTCGCGCTTTGGGGTCCCCGCCCGCGACGCCTCGGTGGCCTTTTCGGGCAGCCCGGCCTTCATCGACGACCTCGTCGCCGCCGCCGCCGGCCACGGCGTCGCCGTCGAAGCCGTGCGCCTGCGCGAGCTCGACCACGGCGCCGTCGTGCCCCTGTGGTTTCTGGGCGACGCCGGCTATGTCGGCCAGGTCGTCGTCGTCGGCCTCCCCGACGTGCCCACCGTCGCCAACCTCGACGCCTTCGCCGCCGCGATCACCGACGCCGCCGCCTCCCACAAGGTCGCGTTCATCGCGTCGGGCGATTGCTCCCATCGCCTCACCGAGGGGGCGCCGTCGGGCTTTGATCCCCTCGCCGTCGAGTTCGACCACGCGTTGCGCGACGCTCTGCTGCACGGGGGCCGCGCCGCCCTCGACGCCATCCCCGACGCCGTGCGCGAGCGGGCCGCCGAGGACGCCTGGGACACCGCCCGCCTCGGCCTCGCCGTCGTCGACGACCGCGCCATTCGGCGCGAGGTCCTCAGCTATGAGGGGCCCTATGGCGTCGGCTATCTGTGCGCCGTGCTGCACGACGACCCGGCTGCCGCCGTCACCAGCGCCGACGAGCTCGACGACGCCGGGGCCGGCGCACCGCGGGGGCATCGCGCGCTGCTCGACGTGGCCAACGACGCCCTCGACGCCTGGCTGACGGGTCGGGACCGGGCCGTGTACGTCGACGTCGACGCCACCGACGTCACCGGCGTCTTTGTCACCTGGCGCCACCACGGCGAGCTGCGGGGCTGCATTGGCACCCTCGCGCTGGAGGGGGCGGCCGTCGACCACGTCGTTGCCGAGTACGCCGTCGCCGCCGCCAGCCGCGATGCGCGCTTTGCGCCGGTCGCCAGCGTCGACGAGGCCCGCTGGATCAAGCCCGAGATCTCGCTGCTGCAGGCGTCGCTGCCGGTGCACGACCTGCGCGACCTCGACCCCAAGGTGTGGGGCATCGAGGTCAGCCGTGGTCAGCGCCGCGGCGTGTTGCTGCCCGACCTCGACGGCGTCGAGACCGTCACCGAGCAGCTGCACAACGCCAAGAGCAAGGCCGGCATCGCCGTCGACGAGGACTGCGCCATCCGCCGCTTCCGCGTCCACAAGATCGCCTGAGTCGGGACGGCACCGACCGTGACGAGCACGCCTCGCTCCCGGCGCCGCCTCCGACGCCGCCTGCACAGCGTCGGCGCCGGCGGCTGACGACGACGCTGGAGCGGTTGCCGCAGAATGCACCGCCGCTGATCCGCGATCAGCTCGCCATGCCATGCTCGGCCATCGGTTGCTGGGTGGATGACATCCGTGACCAACAGGTCATTATTCTGGTCATCATTCCGTGACGTGGAGGCTTGCATGATCCGTCGGGCACGCATCGGTTCCCTGCTCCCCGTTGGATTCGTCGGCGTCGCCATCGCCGCCGGCTGCGCCCCCGACCAGGACCTCGCCATGGGCTCGCTGTTTGCCAGCGCCAGCGACGACGACGACCAACAAGCCCAGACCTGCGGTGCTGGCCCCACCGTCAAGGGCATCGACGTCAGCAAATGGCAGGGCACCATCAACTGGGACGAGGTCAAAAACGACGGCGTCGAATTCGCCATCATGCGGGTCAGCGACGGCACCAGCTACGTCGACGACCAATTCGCCCGCAACTGGCGCGAGGCCAAGCGGGTCGGCATCGTGCGGGGCGCGTATCAGTTCTTCCGCTCCGACGACGACACCGCCGAACAAGCCCAAATGGTCATCGACGCCATCCGCCATCGGCACCCTTGAACCCGGCGACCTGCCCCCCACCATCGACCTCGAAAGCGACGACGGCGTCGACAACGCCACCCGCATCGCCCGGGTCCACCAATGGGTCGACACCATCGAGGCCTTCGCCGGCGCCAAGCCCTTCATCTACTCGGGCAAATACTGGTGGCAGGACCATATGGGCACCACCGAGTTCAACGACCACCCGCTGTGGCACGCCCAATACACGTCGGCAGCCTGCCCCACCCTCGCCAGCCAATGGCCCCGCTGGGACGTCTGGCAATACACCAGCACCGGCCGCGTCGCGGGCATCAGCGGCAACGTCGACACCAACCACTTCAACGGCACCCGCACCCAACTCGATGCCCTGCGCGTGGGCACCAGCATCTGCGGCGATGGCACCTGCTCGTCGAGCGAGAGCCCCGCTGACTGCCCCGCCGATTGCCCCGTCTGCGAAGCCCTCCCCAGCGATGGCGGCATCGTCGACGACGACGACGAGTGCTTCACCCCCGGCGGCCCACCACAGTTCATGCGCGCCGTCACCGACGCTGGTGAAGGGGGCTTGATCTGGACCCACACCACCGACCACGCCACCGAAGCCAACTTCGGCCAATGGAACCTCACGTTTGAAGCCGGCGGCCACTACCGCATCGAGGCCAGGACCGACGCCCGCCATGCCCAATCGCGCCAGGCTCCCTATCGCATCCGCCACAATGGCGCAGACGACACCGTCGTCGTCGACCAAAGCAGCGTCGATGGCTGGGTCACCGTCAGCGCCGACGTCGTCTTCGCCGCCGGCGCCGACCAGTTTGTGCACCTCGGCGACAACACCGGCGAGCCCGGCAGCGGCAACGTCAAGCTGGTGTTTGATGCCTTGCGCTTCACGCGCCTCGACGAGCCCGTCACCCCGACCGACCCCGTCACCCCCGACGAGCCCATCACCCCCGACGAGCCCGCGCCCGACGAGCCCGGCGACCCCGCGGCGGCTGACGACCTGCGCCGCATTGTCATCGTGAACCGCACCAACGCCGAGGGGGGCTGTAGCGCGACGCCGACCGCGCTGCCGGCGATGCTGCTCGCCCTGCTGTGGCGTCGACGACGGCTGCCGCAGCTGCGCCTGTCGGCGCCCTGATCACCGACGTCCCGACCCACAGTGCTCCAGACATGGACAGGGCACAGGTGCGTCGACGCGACGCCAGGCGCTATGCTCAGCAGATGACGACGATGCGCGGCGTGGGCCAACGACAAGGTGGCGGTGCTGGAGCCGGTGGTGCCGGCGCCGGGCCCCAACGCACGGTGGATGTGCGGCAGCTCGATGCCGAGAGCCAGCGGGCCCACGAACTGCTGAAGGCCCTGACCGACATCGGCGACGTCGCTGGTCGGCGGCTGTTGTTGTCGCGAGCGGGGACGACGGAACCATTGACGCCAAAAGCGTTGGCGGCGGTGGCCACGCTGATGGCCCGCCTCGACATGCCGCTGACCCCGGCGGGCATCGCCCGCTTCAAGGCCGAGCGCGCCGTCGTCGGCGGCAGTGCCCTCGCTGGCGCCGTCGCCCGCGCCTACGTCCGCGCCGTCGAAGGCGGCGAAGTGCTGTTTCGCCTCGACCGCAAGGAGGAACTCGAGCTGCGCCCCGGTGATCGCGCCGCCCTCGACTTCTTGCGCCACCTCGCGCGCAGCGCCGGCGCCGAAGCCGTCGGCCGCCTGAAAGAAGCGCTGAACCTCGGCAATCCCCCAGCCGCCACCCCCGAGGCGGCGGCCTTGATGAACGAGTACGTCGGCGCCGCCACCGTGCGCGAGCTGGCCCACGCCACCACCGTCGCCAACGTGCCCCTCACCAGCGACGCCGTGAAGGCCTTTGTCGCCCAACTCGAAGACAAGAAGCAGGCCGCCGCCGACGCCGCCGCCGGCGTCAAGCCCACGGTCACCCGGCCGTCGTCGACCAAGCCGACGA
>CAJBHN010000214.1 GCA_903952805.1 uncultured Myxococcales bacterium
CGACGGCGATGATGCGGGTCTGGCTGGGGCCGCCGTTGGTCTGAAACTCCAGGCGCGCGGGCTCGGGCGGTACCGGCGCCGTTGTCTTGCCGCCGGATCGCATCACGTCGAGGGCGTCGGCGAGGTCGTCGCTCGTCTCAGCCGGGTGCCGGACGACGTCGTGGATCGCTTCGCCAAAGAGAGGGTCGGGCCCGCCGAACTCAGCGGTGGTGCGAGGAGGCTCGGCCGTGGGCTTCTTCGTCGCCATTCTTATTCAACTGGTAGCACGAGCGAGGTCAGCGCACCGCGACGATCGAAAGTCCCACCATTGCCCACATATACCCACCGCTTCCAACGGCCTTGCCGTCGTGTGCCCGACTCAGGATGCTCCCCGCCATGGCACCTCCCCTGCTCGTCGTCAGCACCCGCAGTGGCCACGTTGAAAGCGAGCACGGCGTCCATGCCGTCGTGGTCGACGACGGCGGCGGCATCGTCGCCAGCGCCGGCGATCCTGATCGTCAGGCCTGGTGGCGCTCGGCGGCCAAGCTGATCCAGGCCGTCGCCTGCGTCGAGGATGGTGCCGCTGACGCCTTCGGCTTCGACGACCGGGCGCTGGCCCTCGCCTGCGCCTCCCACAGCGCCGAAGACACCCACGTCGAGGTCGCCTCAGCGATGCTGCTGGCCTGTGGCTGCGACGAGTCGGTGCTCGCCTGCGGTCCCCATGCGTCCTTGTCGCCGTCGGTCGCCCGTGTCCACATCAAGGGCGACACGGTGCTTGGTCCCCGCCACAACAACTGTTCGGGCAAGCACGCCGCCATGATCGCCCTCGCCCGCCATCGCGGCTGGTCGCTGGCGGGCTACGAGCGTCCCGAACACCCCGTCCAGCAGCGTCTCCTCGACGAGGTCTGCGCCTTCAGCGGTCTCGACCGCGCCCACGTCGGCATTGGCGTCGACAACTGCCGCGCGGTCACCTTCCGCCTGTCCCTGCGCGGGATGGCCACGGCCTGGGCGAGGGCGGGGACGTCGCCGTCGTCGTCGGTGCAGCGGTTGCGCGAGGCCATGTGGCAGCACCCGACCCTGGTGGCTGGCACCGGTCGCTCCTGCACGACATTTCTGGCGGCGGCCCCGGGCCGGCTCCTCGTCAAGGTCGGCGCCGAAGGGGTCTACTGTGCTTCATTGCCCCAGCGAGGCCTGGGCATCGCCCTCAAGGTCGACAGCGGCGATGGCCGCGCCGCGCAGAGTGCCCTTGCCGAGATCTTGCGCCAACTTGATGACGACAGCAGCAGCAGCAGCTGCAGCAGCAGCAGCGGCAGCAGCACCAGCGCCACCGCCGAACCCTTGCCCCACGCCGCCTGGCACAAGCTGGCCCGCCTGCCGGTCAAGGACACGCGCGGCGACGACGTCGGGGTCATCGAAGCCCGCGGCTCCCTGGCCTGGCGTTGACGCCGGGCGACAGCACCAACGCCGCCGTCAGCGCATGAAGAGGACTTCGCCGATCAGCCAGACCGCGCTGACCACGAGGAGGCCGTCCACCACGAGCCGAAACTGCTCTTCGGGGACGCGCCGCAACAGCGGGGGGCCGACGGCGACCGCGACCAGGCCCAGGGCCCCCAAGAAGGCCGCCAAAGGCAACAGGCTCGCAGGCAAGGCCCCCGTGCTCGCGTAGGCCGGGATCTTGGCAAGCTGCAGAAACACCGCGAACACGGCCACCGTGCCCACGAACGCATCCTTCGACAGCCCGTAGCCCCGCAGGCCAATGGCCGTCGGCGGTCCGGCGGCGCCGCAGATGCCCGAGATGGCCCCTGTCAGTCCGCCCCACAGCAGCAGGGCGAGGTCTCCCATCGGCCTCGTCGAGGCCGTACGCAGCCGGTCCACCACGACGCTGACCAGCACCAGGACGGCGACGGCCACCAGAATCAGTCGATCGTCGACGGTGCTGGCAAGACGCGCGGTCAGATAGGCCGCCGGCAGGGCGAGCGCGCTGACCAACAGCGTGGCTTTGACGTTGACGGCATGGCGAAACACCCAGCTTTTGCCGAGGTTGTTCACAAGCATGATCGGTGCCGAGACGGCGACCGCCTGGGCGGGTGGCAGCGCCATCGACAACAGTGGAATCAGCAACACGACGCCGCCGATGCCGAAGGTCGCCGACACCACGAAACCAAAGAAGCCCACCACCGACGTCAGCACCAAAAAGGTCGGGGAGATCCCGAACAGCGCCATCACTTCTTCAGCCAACGCCTGGGGCACCCGTTCCTCGTGGCACAGCCAATGGTGCCTGTCACCGTCGCGACGCTGGCCGCGAATGACCGTTTCCTCGACGTCGACGTCGACGTCATGGTTCTCCTCAGTTGGTCGCCAGTCGGCGGGTGACGCCTACGAGTTCAGCCATGTCGTGCACGATGGTGGCCGGGCGATCGAGCAGGGCACCCAGAACCGGCGCGTTGATGCCGCCGAGAATCAACGGCACGTGGCGCAAGCTTTCGCCGTTGAGCACGGCCACCAGCGACGTTTTGGTGGCTTCCGACAGCTCATTGGTCACAGCGAGGACAACCACGGCCGGGGCGGCGGTTTCGACGGCGTCAGCAAGGTCTGCTGCGGGCACGTCGGCGCCCAAAATCGTCACCGGGAAGCCACCAGCCTTCAAGGTGAGCGCGGCGGCAAACAAACCAACCTCGTGGCGGTCGCCAGGGGGGCCGGCGCACAAGGCCAGCAGCCCAGAAGTCGGCTTGGGAATGCTCTGAAAAATGGCCATGATGCGGGCCGTCACCATCTTTTCCAGGAAGTGTTCGATGCTGATGGAGAGGTTGCCGGCGTGCCACAACTCCCCCACGCGTTTCAGCAGCCGCAGGTAGAGGGTGTGGACGACCTCCTCACCGCTGGTCAGCAACAAGGGCCGATCCAGCAGCTGGGCGACGCGACGCTCGTCGAGGGTGCGAGCGGCTTCGATGATCTCTTCGATCATCGGCGAGGCGCGCTCAGAGACCGCGGACTCCAGCGGAGGCATGCGGGCCGCCTGGGCGCGAATCTGATCGTGCTCCATGAAGGCCACGGCGCCGATGCGCATGCCCGAGTCCACCAGCC
>CAJBHN010000215.1 GCA_903952805.1 uncultured Myxococcales bacterium
CCCCTTGCAGGAGCGCCGCCATCGACAACACCGTGCCGGCGCAGACGAAGTCGACGGGGATGACGTCGAGCATATGGCCCGGGCTCGATGGCACGCGAAACAGCCCATGCAGCACGAGATAAATGAGCGGCGCCGTGGTGTTGATGCCCTCATTCCAGCCGGGGAATGGGAATTCCATCGAACTCTCGACGACGGCAGGGCGCACGATCGTGTAGCGATGGCCGCTGGCGGCGAGAATCTGTTCGCCAATGGACTTGGTGTACGTGTAGGTGTTGGGCCAGCCCCAATGCTTCGCCCGCTTCATGCCGATGTCGCCGAGCTCGTCGTCAATCCACTTGTTTCGCTCTTTGGCGATGGCCTGCTTCAGCGGCTCGCCGGTGGTGGGGCGGCTCGCCTCGCGCAACCGCGACTTGGCGCGATCGAGGAACTGCGATTGGAGGTCGGCGTCGTTGACGCGGGATCGCAGATGCTTGGCAATGTCCATGCCTTCGCGCAGTTCGCGCTCGGGGTCCCACGTCGAGCGGTCGAGGACGTCGCACACCGGAAACGGCCAGTCGCGCGGGTCGTCCTCGGCAATGGTGCCGGTGCGGCTGCCCGCGACGTAGCAGGTCGACGTGTGCAGCATGGGCACGGCGGTCGCCGGGGTGCTGCCGGGGCGCAGCGCCAGCGACAGCTCCAGCAGGTTCTTCACGCCCATGACGTTGACGTTCATGCCTTCGTCGAGCGGCGGGTCGAAGGAGACGACCCCCGCGACGTTGCAGATGAGGTCGACGCCGACCCGCTGCAAGCGTTGCAGCCACTCGCCCTTGATGCCGCCGCAGGCGTCGACAACGTCACCGGGGATGGGGGTCAGTTTGGTGTAGAGGTCAACTTTGCCCTCTTCGCCGCTGATCGAATAATCGCTGCGGCAGGGGTCGAAGCACGGCGTCTCCCACACTTCCTGCTCGAAGCGGTCCTTCGGGGTCAGTCCTCCCTTGCCGCGCACCATCAAATAGATGTGCCCGACGTCGGGGAAGCGCTTGAGGATCAGGCTGATGAGCACCTTGCCCAAAAAGCCGGTGCCGCCGACGACGATGATGTTCTTGCCCGCCAGGGTGGCCGTCACGTCGAGTGGCGCCAGGTTCTGGCGCCGCTGCTCGATGGGGGTCACCGGCGCGCGCGAGCGGGGCGCGTAGGAGCGGCCATGGGGGTCAAACGGAGGCTTTTTTGACGTCGTCATCGCCCACGGGTCTGTGGCACCCGGCGCACGTCGACAAGGGGGTTTCCGATGGCCGTCGACGAGGACACACCCGTGACAAGAAAATCGGGGTGCGTCGTTTCCTTCGCACCCCGATCTTCATGCTTCATGTCTGCGCTGCCAGCACCGGCGAACTCAGCCGACGGGCTTGCTGTTCTTGTCGACGGGCTTCTCGTCGGGGGTCACGTCCACCATCATGATGGGGGGCACGTGGACCATCGATATCTGCGGACTCGGCGGCGCCGAATCCTGGGCCATGGCGATGGCTTCTTGCAGGTTGGCAGCGGGCTCGTAGCCAAACAGTTCGCACATGTAGTCGTCGGTGGCGCCGGCGACGATGACGCGGCCGAGGTGCTGACGGCCGGCTTCGCCCCAGTACCACATGAAGAATGGGTGGGCGCCGTGGTAGGCGTTGCCCTTGCGGTAGAGCTCGACGTAGACGGGGTCCTCGGCGAACTTCTGCTCGTACTTTTTGTGCAAAGTCTTGGCGTCCCGGGTCTCGGGCAGCAGGCGGTGCACGAACTCGATGTAGGGCGCGTGGTGGGTGGCGTCGAACTGATCGTTGAACGGGTGGGTGATGATCATCGTCCCCCCCTTCTTGATCAGCGGCGCACCACGATACAGATTATGCAGGTAGCCGGTGGCCTGCACTTGGACAAGCAATGGGTTCATGTACGAGTGCACGTTGTACGGGCACACGTAGGGGATTCCGTAGATCCCAATGTCTGCCTGACCCTTCACGGGGATGGCGTATTGCTCGAAGCAGCGGGCCACGGTCTTTTCGTGGACGGCTTCGCATTCGCCGGCCCACACGCCGATCAGCTCGTACTGCGCTGGCGACGAGTAGAGCAGCTTCTGCCGGGCCTGGTGGGGCAGGGAGTCCAGCGTGGCCTTCAGGGCCTTGGCCTTCTGCCAATCAAAGTCCGAGAAGGTCTCTTCCTTGCGGGCCAGGAAGTCGAGTTGCTGCGGAAACATGCGATTGTTGATCGCCGTCTCGATATGGAAAATCTTGACGTGTTTTTCGAGGTACCGACCCTGGCGATTGATGGATGCTGCAAGGGGCGAGCGCTCCTCACGGGGATCCATATAGGAGTCGCACTTCTCCATCACATAGGGATTGTGATGGGCGCGCAGCGCCTTGTAGCCCGTCAGGCCGGTGGCGACGGATTTGTGGCCGCCGTCCATGGGAACCAGGTTGAGGTTCACATAGATGAGCAGGTCGCTCTCCATCGCCCTCTTGTTGATCTGGACGTACTCACCCTCGTCGGTTTTGCCGAGGTCGAGCATGTTGTCGACGTCTTCGGCGTCGTGGTTGTACAGGCGGTCGGGCCAGTAGCCGTTGAAGATCTTGGCGCCGACGACGTGCTTGATCTCGTCGGCCGTCATGCGCCGATGCACCGCGAGGGCGGCGATGAGGTGGATGTCGTCGACGCCGTGGTTGGCCAGGATCTCAAGCACGATCTCGAGGACCCGCTGGCGGATGTCGGGTGACCGCATCGGCGGCAGCGGCAGCGAGATGTCGTCAAACGCGATCGTGACCTTCATGCCCGGGTACAGCAGCCCGTGCAGGGGCTCCATGTTGATCGGGTTGTTCAGCGCATAGCGGATGGCGGCGTCAGGATCCTTCAGGCCCGCAATCGGGGGCTTTGGATAAATGACTCGCGTGCCGGCGGGAAGGTGCTCAAGGAGCAGCTGCTCACCCGACCACATCAAGCGGGCGGGGCTGTCCTTGTCGACGATGTGGATTTGGGGGTTCGACATACGACGCCCAGATGACGCTTGTCGTCGTCGACGTCAAGGCGCCCCGGCCGAAGAAGTTGTCCACAGAGGTGCGTCGTCGGCTACGCAGCGGTGCGAGGCACATGGCTGCCGCAGGTTTCGCTGTCGAGCAGCTGGTAGTCGACGGGTTCGGTGGCACCCATGGCCCCGTCGATGAAGATCATGACGGCGGCATCGGCCGGGAGCGTGGCGCGGGCGGGCGGCGGACCGTGCCGGTAGCTCACGTCGCCATCGATGACCGTCAGGTGGCGGATGACCCCGTTTTCGTGGGCGACGGCCTCGCTCCAGCGACCGAGGGCTTCGACGCAACGCTTGTCGCGCACATGGCCGACGACCTGCCACAGCCCACGGGGCAGCTTGCGAGGGTCAAAGCGGCGGGGCTCAAGCCACTGTTCGTCGTCGACAAAGGTCGGACGATGATAGAGCACGCCGTCGCCTTCGCCGATGGCATCGCCCGGTCGAAAAATGGCGGGGATATGCAAGGGCCGCCGCCGTGAGTCCCGCAGACAGCTGTCGACGGCGCGGTCCAGCGCGGCATTGAGGCCGTCGGCGACGGTGGCGGCGTCGTTGTCCTCGGTCAGCCCCAGTCGCCACTATGCTCGGCGGGTGATGCCGGCGTGGGTGAACAGCAGCCCGTTTTCGGCATGCGCCAGACGGAGACGTCGCTTGCGCAGCAAGTTGAGCACGAGCGCTTGCTGGGACGCCCGGTAGGTCGAGAGATCCCGAGCGACGATTTCTGTCGATGGCAAAAACGAACACA
>CAJBHN010000216.1 GCA_903952805.1 uncultured Myxococcales bacterium
CGCTGGGCCAATGAGCCTGGTCCGCCGGGCATCATCCGGGTCATGGATCCGCAGCCCTACAAGTATTCATTTGGTTCTACTGACGAAGAAATCACTCGCAACAACCTCCAGTATCTGGAGGAAATCATCATGTACGAAGGCGGCCACACCATCGCCGCCTTCTTCATCGAAACCATGACGGGGACCAACGGCGTATTGCCGCCGCCACAGGGCTACCTGCAGGGCGTGCGCAAGCTGTGCGACGAGCACGGCATCATGATGGTCTGCGACGAGGTCATGACCGGCTTTGGTCGCACCGGCAAGATGTTCGCCTTCGAGCACGGCGACATCATCCCCGACATGATCACGATGGCGAAGGGCCTGACGTCGTCGTACCTGCCGCTGGGGGCGGTGGGGCTGTCTGATCAGATCGCCCAGTACTACAAGAAAAACGTGTTCTACGGCGGCCATACTTACAACAGTCACCCCATCTGTCTGGCGGCGGCCCTCGCCAACATCGAAGTGCTGCAAGAGGAGGGCATGGTCGACAACGCGCGCCGGCTGGAGCCGGTGATGCAGGAGGAAATGGCCCGCCTGCAGGCCAGGCATCCGTGCATGAAGGCCGGTCGGGCCATTGGTCTCTTTGGCATGATCGACCTGCAAAAGACGTCGTCGGGGCAACCGTTTTCGCCCTACGGCAAGGTCGGCCCCGACATGACGGCCCTGATCCGCTTCTTCCGCGACCACGGCCTCGTCACCTTTGTGAAGGCCAGCAATTTCACCTGCATCCCGCCGCTGTGCATCACCGAGGCCGAGCTGCGCGAGGGCTACGCCATCGTCGACGAGGCCCTCACCATGCTCGACGGCCGCATGACGGGCTGAAGGGCCCCTCAGCGTCCGTCGAGGGTGAAGCGAAGCAGCGAAAGGCTCGGCTGGTCGAGCACCAGCACGCCGTCGCCGTCGCCGATGACGCCAACCGCGTTGCTGACGCCGTCGAGGCGGAAAGTGTCGCCTACGACGCCGTCGCTGCCAAAGCGCACCAGGCTGTCGCCGCCGACGCCGACGAGGATGCCGCCCTGGGGCGTGAGGCCTGCCAGCTCAACGGTGACGGCGCTCAGGTCGACGGCGCCAGTGGCGACCCCGGTGCTGGCATCGTAGCTCCGCAGGGTGGCTTCGACGCGACTGCCCTCCTCGTAGAAGCGGGGCGCGGCGACGACCTCGTTGCCCACCAGACCGAGAGCATCGTTGCGTTGGACGATGAGGGGCTCGGGACCTGGCTGGGGCTGGGCTTCGTCCCAGTCGCAGACGCCGTTGTGGTTGTCGTCGATGAGTTCGCCGTTTTCGTCGAAGCACGCGACGAAGCCGGGCTCGACGCAGAAGTGCACCCGGTGCTGCTCGGTGACGGCGTCCCACAGATAGCCCTCGTTGTCGGCGATCAGCAGGAAGCGATCGTCGCCGAGGCTGGCGATGTCCCGATAGGGAAGGTCGAGCAGGCCCCGAACGCCCACCGGCAGGGTGCGGACGGCGGCGCCGGTGTCGTCGATCTCGACGATGCCCTGGTTTTCGACGAGCACCTGCAGCCGACCGTTGAGGGGGTCGCGGGTCACGCCCATGGGGGCGCCGTCGACGTCGAAGCCGAGGTCGATGCGGCCGTCGTCGACGAGCAACACCGGCTCGGGGCGACAGGCGGCAGCGGTCAGGACCGCGGCGGCGGCACAGGCAAGGGCGAGGGAGCGAGACGGCAACGTTGGGTGGCGCATGAGCAGCAAAAAGCAGCCAGCGTGCCAAGTCCGTGGTGGCCTGCCCATGCGCCCTCGTTGGCGCAGCGCCGGGGGCTGCTGCTGTCTCGACCTCGCAGGCCGCTGCGCCCGGCCATCGGTCAGCGCCAGAAGCCTCTCGGGGCCAACCAGGGTGGACCGCTGCAGTGGCAGGACGACCCGTCGCCCGTGCGCTGAGTGAAGCAGTGTCTCTACAACCCAGCCGAGGGCAAACCAAAGATGCCCCAAAAGCGGGCGTCTTTTCCGGGCTGTATTCGTGCGCGGTACGTCACGCCAAAGCTATGAATATCAACATGAATTCGACAAAGGACGCGCATCTCACGGGTGATGACCACCCCGACGCCGATGCGTCAGCCGTATGCGGCGACCGACGAAGAAAGCGACCAGCACGACCAGCGGGACGCTGACGCCCGACAGGATCGCCGGATCGACGTTGACGACATGGGCCTCTTTGCTGGCCTTGAAGACGTAGCCGAGCAGGCCGACGACGTAGTAGCTGACCGCAGCGACCGACAGGCCCTCCACCGTCTCTTGCATGGCGAGCTGTGCTCGGGCGTTGCTGTTCATGGAGTTGAGCAGCTCCTGGCTTTGTTGCTCGAGCTCGATATCGACGCGGGTGCGCAGCAGCTGAGCAGCACGAGCAAGCTTGCGTGACAGGTTCGCCTGGCGGTCGGCCACTGCGGTCACCGTGCGCATGGCGGGCTCGAGCCGTCGACCCAAAAACTCGGCCCAACCCGAGTAGCCGTTGGCGGCATGCTCGACGAGAGACGTGAGCCGGTCGACGACGATTTGGTGATAGGCACCACTCGCGCCAAAGCGGTAGGCCGTCTGGGCAGCGCAGGCCTCGAGGTCGGCGGTGAGCGACGTGAGGTCGTCGAGCAGGTTGCGGTTGGCAGCAAGACCGCTGCTCTCGCGGATGGCGGCAGCCAGGCTGGCCAGCTCTCCCTCGATGCGCGTCACCGTGGGCGCGGCGCTCTGCGCGGTGGGCAGGCCGAGCATGGCCCAGGTCCGGTAGAGCTCAATCTCCAGGGCCCGCTGGGCAAGACCGCCAGCCTCAGCGGGGGTGAGCCCGTTGTCGATGAGCAGCACGCGCGTGCGCCCGTCGCCGTCCTGCCGGAAGTCGGTGGCCAGCGTGCCCCGACCGTCCTCGACATCAGAGACGCACAAGCTCGCTGGCTCAAACCCCGACAACAGCCGTGATCGGCTCGGGCCAGGGTCGATGACGATGTCGAGTCGCACGGCGACGACCAGCGGGCCCGGCTGTTGAAAGCCTTCACCAAACGGCGGCGTACCCAAGACGGCCTCAAACGGCCTGGTAGGGTCTGCGAGGGCGCCGTCCCAGGTGTAGGTCGTGAACTCGGCGTGCCGCTCCCAACGCAACGTACCGCCAGCAAACGGAATCAGGTGATGGCGGGCGTCTTCGCGAGGCCCCGGCTGTCCCTGGGCGCGGCAGAGGTCGTCGAGGGCGGCGCGATCACTACGGGCGGCTTCGCCGGCCAGGACCTCAAAGGCATACAGCAGAAACGCCCGGCTGCCTTCGACGGGGCGGAAGGGGCGGGCGTGGATCTCGCCAAGGATCGTCGCCCGCTGGCTGTGGGGGAGAAACGACCGATGGTGTTGTGGAGCGTCGCTCATGCGCCGTCCTAACGTTTCCGCAGCGCGGCTCCCCTCGCCCGGGCAGCGGATGACGCCACGTTTGCCGCACCTGACAAAGCCTTCGCGCAGGCGTCGTGCTCGACGAGGTAAAGCTCGACGACGATCTCGTGCAGCTCCTGCGCCGCCAGCGTCGTCGGCAGCGCCTCGTGGCAGCAGCGACGCGACCGCTAGCAGGCTGAGGCTTTATTCGTTTCGGCCGAGTTGCTTCCGCATCCGGAAGCCGTAAAATCGGGGTCGGAAC
>CAJBHN010000217.1 GCA_903952805.1 uncultured Myxococcales bacterium
CGCCTTCGCCTTCGCCTTCGCCTTCGCCTTCGCCTTCGCCACCGTCGGCAGGGGCGTCGCAGCTCGCTCCGATGGGCAACACCATCAGGGTGAGGGGGAGTGCGGCGGCCAGGTGGCGAATCAAGGGATGCGTCATGGGGGAGACAGTAGCCGACCGATGCCCAAGCTTCCCACTGTCGCCCACGGGACGAGCGGTCGCGATACAAGGAAGCATGGCGTCTCCCCTGTATGTTGGCATCGATCTCGGCACCACCAACTCCTCGGCGTCGGTCTTCGACGGCGCCGACCTCGTCGTCGTGCGCAACAGCGCCGGCGCCACCATCACCCCCTCGGTGGTGCGCCTGTCGGCCAAGGGGGCCGTCAGCGTCGGCGAGAAGGCGCGTCGCTTCCTCGACAGCGACCCCGACAACACGCGCAGCGGCTTCAAACGGCTGATGGGGACCAGCACGTCGCTGTCGTTTGCCGCCGCCGGCACGTCGCTGAGCCCGGAGGCCCTCTCTGCCGAAATCCTGAAATCCATCGCCCACGATGTGCTGATGCAGTGCGGCGTGCGCCCCACTCGCGCGGTCATCACCGTCCCGGCCCTCTTTGAGCTGCCCCAGACGCGGGCGACGTCAGAGGCTGCGCGCCTGGCGGGCTTCGAGCAGGTTGAACTGCTGCAGGAGCCCGTGGCGTCGGCGTTGGCGGCGGGCTTCAAGACCGGCTCCGAGGGCACCTGGCTGGTCTATGACCTTGGGGGCGGCACCTTCGACGTCTCGCTTCTCAAGGGCCAGGACGGCTTGCTGCGCGTGGTCGGCCACGACGGCGACAACTTCCTGGGTGGTCGCGATTTCGATGGCGCCATTGTCGCCTGGGCCATCGAGTTGCTGGCCGCCGACGGCATCAACGTCGACACCAGCAATCCCGCCCACCAACCCTTCTTGCGCCGGCTGGCAGCCCTCGCCGAAGAGGCCAAGATCGAACTGTGTCGCCAGGACGAGGTGGTGCTGACCGCCGGCAGCCCGATGCTGCTCGACGACACGCCTGTCGACGTCGAACTCACGTTGAACCGTCACACGTTGGAGCGGTTGGTGACGCCGTTGGTGGAGCGCAGCATCGAGGTTTGTCGTCGTCTCCTCGACAGCCACGGCGTCGACCGGCAGGACATCGACCGCGTTGTCCTCGTCGGCGGGCCGACGGGCATGCCCATGGTGCGGGCGCTGGTCGCCGAGCGTGTTGGTCCCCTGGCCGCCGAAGCCCTCGATCCCATGACGCTGGTCGCCCAGGGGGCGGCGCTGGCGGCAGCCCAAAGTGGCCTGGACGCCCGCCCGGCGGCAGTGACGGCGTTGTCGACGGTGGTCAAGGGTGGCCACGCGTTGATGATCAAGGCACCGACCTTGTCGACCGACTTGATGCCGTTTTGCATTGCCAAGGTCGTCGACCCCACCGCACCGGGCGCCCCGGTGGCGCTGCGGGTCGTGCGCGGCGGCGACGGCTCGGCGCCCGGATCGACGCCGTGGAGCAGCGAGTGGGTCGACCGCGACGCGGACCACGCCTTCGCCGTCATGTGCGAACTCGAAGGTCGACGCAGCAACCATTTCCGCTTCGAAGCCAAAGACGCCGCCGGCCACCTGGTGCCGGTCCATCCCGTGGGCTTTGCCATCGTGCACGGCGTCACCATTGGCGACCCACCCGTGTCACGCACCGTCGGTGTGGCCCTGGCCAACAACGCCGTGCGCGTCTACTTCGAAAAGGGCGCCCCCCTGCCGGCCCGCCGCACCTTCACCCACCACACCGTCGAGACCGTGACGCCCGGTACGCCCGGGCCGGCCCTGCGCATTCCCCTCGTGCAGGGGGAACTCGAGGAGGCCCACCTGTGTCGGCTGATCGGCACCCTGGAGATCGACGGCAAGGACCTCGACGTCGTCCTGCCCGCCAACACCGCCGTCGAGGTCACCCTTGAGCTCGACAAGGGCGGCCATCTGTCGGCGCGGGCGTTCATCCCGACGATGAAGCGGGTGTTTGAGCACGTGGCCCACCTGGTGGTCCCCGAAGCATCCGTCGAGACCTTGCGCAACAGCGTCGTGCAGCTGCTGGATCGGCTGGCGACGTTGCGACAGGGGGCCAAGCAGCGGGGCAACACCGGCCTCGCCGATCGTGTCGATGGTCTGTTGCGTGAGCAGCAAGAAGCAGAGCGCGCTCTCGATCGCGCCGCCGGTGGCGATCAGGAGGCGGCCCAGCGAGCACGTCGCCTGTTGTTGGATCTGGAGACCAAGGTTCAGGAGTTTGAGAGCGAGGGCCGGTGGCCCGAATTGGAGGAGCGCGCCCTCGACGACATCGCCTGGGCCGCGGGCCTGGTGGCCATCGATGGCACCGAGGCCGAACAGAAGCTGCTCGACGACGCCATCGACGGCATCAACCGTGCCCGCAGGACCCGCAGCGTCAAAGACCTCGAGCGTCACCGTCGGGTGGTGCGTCGACTGGGCAATGCTGCGTTCTTTCGCGATCCCGGGGCCTGGCACATGGTCTTTGAGAACTATGCGTCCAATGTCCACGAGGCCAGTGACTTCGTGCGCGGGCAGGCGCTGGTCGCCGACGGCCGCCGCCACATCGCCAGCGGTGATCATAAATCCCTGCGCGGCGTCTGCGACCGGCTCGCCGAACTGATGCCGGTGTCGGCCCAGGAGAGGGCGCGCGCCTACGCGTCTGGTCTGCGTTGACGACGACGACAAGACCGTCAGCGCCGACCTGACGCAGACGAACGGGGAGTCAGGTCAGCAGGTGGACGGCGTTGGCTGGACGTCGCGTGCGCTGGTCGGCGGTCAACGTCTCGACGGCAGCGCCGACTCTCAACAGCTGGGTTTCCGCCCACGCCTTGCCCAGCAGCTGCAAGCCAACGGGCAGCCCTCCTGCGAAGCCCACCGGTACGGTCAGGCCGGGGATGCCGACGAGGTTGGCGTGGGACACAAAGCGCATCAGCGCACCGAGCAGGGCCGAGTTGGCCTCGCCCATCAGCAGCGCGTCGTCGCGGATGGGTGGCGCCGTGATGGGCGTCGTCGGCGTCACCACGACGTCGACCGTGTCCATCAAGCGCTGCCAGGCCTGGCCGAGGGCGCGCCGATGGCGCTGGGCCTGTTGGACATGGCGGGGTTCAATGGCCCGGCCAATGGCGAAGCCCAGGCGCACGTCGAACGAGACCTGATCCCGTTTGCCCTGGTGCTCGTCCAGAAACAGCCGTGATTCGGCAGCGACGATGGCCAGGTGGGCGACGCGGGCCAGCTCCAATTGCGGCACGTCGACGTCGACGACCACGGCGCCCGCCTGGCGCAGCCGGTCCAACACGTCGTGGCACGTGGCGCGTACGGCCGGATCGGCGTCGTCAAACCACGGGCGGTAGATCCCCAGGCGCACGCCAACCATCGAGGCCGACGCGAGGCTCTGCACCAGGGCATCGACGTCGACGGGAGGTTGGGGCAACGAGAAGACGTCGCCAGCGTCCCGCCCGGCCATCACGGCGTAGCCGACGGCGCAGTCGGCGACGGTGCCGGCGATGGGGCCAGCATGCTGCAGCGACGGCGACAACGGGACCAGACCGCGATGGCTCATGCGGCCGAAGGTGCCCTTGAGGCCCACGAGCCCGCACAACGACGCCGGGATGCGGATGGAGCCGCCCCCGTCACAGCCGACGGCCAGGGGAGCGAGGCCAAGGGCCACGGCGGTGGCCGACCCCGACGACGAACCACCCGTGTGGTGACCGGGGTGCCAGGGGTTGCGCGGCGTGCCCCGCGGCACATTGAGGCCGGTGGCGCCCGCACCGAGTTCCTGCATGTTGGTCTTGCCGATGAGCAGAGCCCCCGCCTGACGCAGCCGGGCCACCACGGTCGCGTCGCGGGTGGCGCGCCGTTGCGGGTCGAGCACGAGGCTGCCTGCCGTCGTTGGATGCCCGACCTGATCCATCTCGTCCTTGACCGGGACTGGCACGCCGTCGAGGACTGACCATGGCCGGCCA